>NZ_CFKZQR010000025.1:0-28182 GCF_985070215.1 Mobiluncus sp.
CAAGGTCGGTAAAGTCACCCACCTGCGGAATCTGGAATATCTGTTCGTCGGCTGCAGCGCGCAGGTTGGTGCGCGTCTCCGCGCCGCTTTCCACGTCCCCGACGCCCCGGAAGCACCCTCAGAATCGCGCTTCCTCGCCCAAGTGGGCTAGTCCCCTTTCGCAATTAAAACCAAACTAAAAACTATCGAGCCGTGGTTGAAACGGGCAATCGAAACGATATCGAAAACCTAAAGTTCAGTGAAGATTTTTGTAATCAAACCGAGTGTAAATCACGAGGGATACTAACGTTATTAGACCTACCAAAAGCCAAGTGGGGAAACTACTTACCGACTGTAGCAGGATATTCCAAAATACGGGAGTGCTGGCGGTATCTAAAGTGCCAAAAATCAAGACTGCTCCGAGATAGATTATGCCCGGAATAGTGGCGTAGGATGCGCCGAGGACACAGCCGACAATCACTCCTAGTGAAACCAAAAACAGTTCGTTACGTACGGCCACCAAGACAACTGAAGTAAAGTACACGGCATCGAAACTGTGGGTAAATATCGCGAGAATGAACAGTATTAGAGCGGTAGCTACGGCATAGCCAGTAATGACTATTATCAGCAAGGCTAGGCGGCTGAGCCGGAGCCGTCGAGTTTGCGTTAGTTCCAGGTTGCCTGGAACGGCCAAGAGCAGGGGCAGAATCAGCGCGCCGGAGGCCGCGGTGATGGGAAGCAGGAATACAGAGACACCCGCACGCAGCGGAACCTCGGTCAGGAACGCTGGCGAAAAAGCTACCAGGAGCGCAGGCAAGAGAACAGCAACACCAAAGACGCGGTAATCGCGAGACTTAACAAACAGCACAAATCCCGGTGGGGTTTTACCACGTTCCACGGCTAGTTCGCCTCCTTCGAGAGCTGAGAATCAGTTAATTTACGGTTCCGAGCCAGATTTCGTCTTGTAACTGCTGATATTTAGGCTCAGGAATCACTTTGCAATCAAGCAGCCTCGCGATGTAGGCACTCTCTATATCAGTGTGTTCAATGTGCTTGGTGCCGCCTCTCTGCGGGACAACCAGCAGAGGGGAACAGGTCTGTGCATCAGGGCCGAATGTGGTTATCCGTTTCACCTCCAGAGATATCTCGTGCTCATCGAACCAGACCTTAGCTAGATCGTATTCTCGCATCACCGCGGGAAGATATCGTTTTGATTCTGGAGCCACGCACACCTTTACTTCCCCAGATGTCGCACACGCGGCAGAATCTTGAGACAAAGGGACAAAAGGACTCAAGCTCGTAGTCGTAAACCAAGCAGAGAAGATTAAACTCGAAGCGCCGATACCAGTCACAACTGCCCACCACAGGCGAGGAAACAAAATTCCCAGAGCCGAAAACACCATGACAATCAGGGCGAACAGCCACTGAATGGACTTGAACGTCAGGTTATAGGTATAACCGGTCAACGGCTCCGTGGCACCTCCGGGCAGGAAAAAATAGTAGGGGAAACCGAGCCAGTTGTAGGCCGCAAACCATAACAGCGCTAAAAGAGGTGCGAAAACATAGCTCAGAACGATGTTGCCGACAAAAACACCTAAATATGAGGCCATCAGTATGACCGACATCATGGAGAGGAACGACCACGGATTGAGCAACCCAAAAGTGGCATGGCCCGCGGCTGTAAACACCGTCACGACCAGATACAGTACTGTTATTGCCAACACATAAGGCAGACTATTGATGAGACCAAAAGCCAGCACTTGCCGGTTCCATACCTGGCGTGGCCACAAATTCTGACAGCCATTTTTACGATGGTGAATTAACTCCAAGCTACCCGTCAGCAAGCAAAGCGGGGCCATTAAAGCGACGCAAACCACCGAAAAATCCGCTGCCCCCAACCAATCCTCGCTCCAGAATAATCCGCGGGAAAACAGCGGAAGCAAACCCGCAATCATCGCCAACGGCAGCAGCTTCAGGGCATAGGAATACTTGAGCTGAGTCATGACGAGTTTCCCTGATAAACGCGGTCATACAGTACTCGTAACAGTGATGTTGATTTCTCACCGGACACAGAATCTGTGATTTCACGGGTTACGTCGCTCATTTTGCCTGCGAAACCGCAACGCCCACCCCGCAGAATAACCACGTAGTCCGCGACCGGCTCAAACACCTCGACCTCGTGAGTGGACACCACGACAACGCGAGAACGACCCAACTGTGCCACACAATTAATCAAAGATTCACGCGCCCCAACGTCTAAACCAGTCAAGGGTTCATCGAGCAAAACCACGCTCGGCCTGGCACATACCGATTGCGCGAGCATTACGCGCCGATACTGTCCTCCCGAGAGCTCGTTCAACCGCTTTTCAGCCAGGTCAGAAAGTGAAAACTCCGCAATGACCTCGGCAATCCGGCGAGCACGTTCTGACGATGGCACACCACGCCACCAAGCCGAATACCGTAATAAGTCAATAACCTTGTAACGACCTATCCAACGCGGATCTTGCGGTAAATATGAAGGAGCTTCACTGCCTTCGTAACTAATTTGTGTGCCAGGCCGCGGTTTGAGTTCGCCTTGAATACAACGCATCAGGGTGGACTTGCCCGCACCGTTTTCTCCCATCAAGACGGTAACACCCGAACCGACTTGAAATGAAACATCCGTCAGGGACGGGCGGCTTTTAAGCCCGTACGCATAGCTAAGACTGCTGACGGTGAGCATGATGAAATCATATATCGATTTTGCGGATGTAAAATCACAAAAAACGCAAGTAAACATCACACTTATTTAAAATCTGGCCTTTTTCGCATACTTCTTTTGGTGCACCGCAAGGTTGCTCAGTATCTACGCACGCAGCCACTCCTCTCCTCACCTGCTGATTCTTACAGATTTTTTAAATTTGTGGGGAAAGAACTGGTATACGAAAAGCTGACTATAGGGGCTTTACGCCCCCATAATTTGGCTAGATACCACAGGGATCACCTATGAGCAGTACTGTTGCCTTACAAACATTACAGTTGGCGTCAAACTGTGTTGTAATAAACAGTTAGTACGATTTTTCATTCTGTTAAAGCTATTTACTGCAAATTATTTAGCAAAATATTGTTGCACAGATATCATTTTCTAAATCTCTGATTGAGTATATGTGCTCCATGTTTTCAAAGGTTTCTCGCAGATTCCCCCGAGCGCCGTTCCATCCTTTGCCATCAGTGAACCAGACGAATTCAAAACCTGGAATTTGTTGAGCTTCCTGGGCAAGTTGTTTGTAGGAACGGGCAGTCTCGTTTAGTTTTGAGCCTCCAGAACCGTAAAAATTCGTCTCAATCCCAAAAATCGTAGTATCAGTGCAAACCACGAAGTCAAAGCGCTTAGAGCTTTTGCCGCTATTAGTGAGAGGGTTCATGTTCAAGCCCCACGACTGCAAAATAATTGTGTTCAGTTCTTTAAAATAGGTACCAGAGTCGGGCTTCTTCCGGCTGTCCTGCTCACAGCGGAGTCCCGCCTGTTTCAAGTAACCTTCGACGAGGTCCTCCATGAGGTGCCCGCCCCGGTTCTTCCGAGCGTTTGAATCAAGCCCCGCTTCAACTCCGGTCACGTAGTCGTAAAGATTGTCTACGATACGGTTGCTAATAAGGTTGAATAACCCGGTTTTTTCCATAAACAAAGCACAGTCTTGGTCACTGAGATGAATAGCTGAAAAGTCAAAAAGGCGGTAACCGTCATCGGGATCCAGGACTGAAATCGTGGTCTCACGTTTTGCGATTAAGATGGGGATAGCTCGACGTACCTCTGGGTAGCGCGAGATTAGATTCATGAAATCAGAATAGATGTTCTTTGAACCGACCAGTGAATTAAGAATGTTTAACTCAACCTTAATACTGTCAGTTTGCCTAAATATTTTCTCCCAATCAGCATAGTAGTCGTAGGTGGCAATGGATTCTTTGAAATTACCAATCCAAGTTTCAAAATCACGCAACTGTTTGTCCCTTCTGCTGCATAGCTGCTTTCTCTGGGGTTGAAGTCAAACCCAGCAGTCGTTTTTTAGCAATTTCAAGGTATTCAGGGTTGTTGTCAATGCCGATGCCACTACGTCCCATTCGGTTTGCTACCACCACCGTGGTCCCAGATCCCACAAACGGATCCAGCACCAAATCCCCTTCATTGGTTGAAGCCAGTATGATCCTTTCCAACAGGTACTCAGGTTTCTGGGTGGGGTGTTTGCCGAAAGCCTTTTCATTTTTGGGAGTCAGCGTTCCTTGCCAAATGTCCTTCATCTGTTTTCCACCGTTGAGCTCTTTCATCAAACCGTAGTTAAACTTGTGCTTAGATTTCTTTTCGTCCTTATGTGCCCAAATGACGGTTTCCGTGGAATGCGTGAAGCACCGACAGCCTAGATTGGGAGGGGGATTTAGTTTCTGCCAGGTGATGTTGTTCAGTATCTTGAATCGTTCTTGTTCTAAAGCAAAACCAATGGAATAAATGTTGTGGAACGTGCCGGAAATCCAGATGCTGCCGTCAAGTTTCAAGACACGCTTGCATTCACGAATCCAATGTCGGTTAAACTCGTGTTTTTCTGACAGTGGCAGCCCCTTGTCCCAATCACCCTTGTTTACTGACACCTGTTTACCGCCAGAGCAAGAAATTCCATCATTGGAGAGAAAATACGGTGGGTCAGCAAAAATCATGTCAATGCTCTGTTCCTCAAGGTTTTCCAGAGCATCAAAAACATCTGCAAGAATCAGCTTCGCCGTGGGGGTTTGAAAGAATATGCTTGATGCCTCAGCTTTCGTCATCCGGGGCTCCGAGATAGTTGGTGACGATGACTTCGGTTCCTCTCCGCTTTGAGGCATCAGAATTAATTGCACGCCGTACCGACACGACATCAATTCTGTAGTCTTTATAAAGGTCCCGAATCAGGCGCGTGTCATGGTTGGTGAGCATGACAAAACAACCCCGTTTATCCAAATCCTTAAATAAAACTGCCAGACGTTCGTGGTCCTCTTTATGAAACCCCTCTTTGGTGTAGTCCTGAAAACTATCGGCCTTGATAGGCGCATAAGGACTATCAAGAAAAACGAAATCACCTCTGCCTGCATCCTGACAAGCCTGCTCAAAGTCAACATTCAGCAAAGTTGCACCCTGGAGCATTCTGGAAACGGCATAAATGTTGTCCTCGTTAAGAGACGAAGCGGTAGACCCGTTATAGGGGACGTTGAACTCCCCTTTTGCGTTGACCCGATACAACCCGTTGAAACAATGCTTATTTAAGAACAACATCAACGCGTCCGATTCCAACCCATAATCTTGATTACGGATTAAATCGTTGTAACGGCTACGCAGCGTGTAAAAATACTCACTGGCGGGCTCTTTTTCCTGAGGTAACGCGCCATCAATCGTATTAACCGCGTCAATAATCCCCTCTGGGTCTGTCTGAATACGCCGGTAGAGGCTCATGAGCGCTGCATTTATATCGTTTACGGTCATCTTTGGCGGTTGCAGATTGAACAGGACCGCACCGCCACCTAGAAACGGCTCAAAATAATGATCGTACTGGGCTGGCGCACGCCCGATGATACGGTCCAGCAACTGCCGCTTTCCCCCAGCCCACTTCACTACGGGTTCCGGATTCTTCACGCTCAATCGCCTCCGCCCACTCTCATCATTACTAGTGTAGCGGCTACCCCGTACCGTGACAGATCACCAGGGCGTTGGCTTACTCTTTAGGGGGCAAAATGATTCCGTCCAATTGGTCAACGGTTCTTGAAGTAACGGAACAGGTGTGATTCCTTGACTCTGTTAATCCCCAGCACAACGCCGAAAACGAAACCTGCGCTTCCCGCTAGGAAAGTCCTTAGGCCTGCCCCAAAACTGACCAAAGCGTCTGGGGCTGCGCCGAAAGCAGCGGCAAACCAGCCAAACGGTAGCCAGGTGATTAGTGAAAAAATCAGAACAATGCTAGTTTCGGCGAGACTTATTAGCAGCAAAGTTAACCGGTCTATTCCGCAATGCAGGTTCGAAGACAACACTAAGCGGCGCGAAAATATCCAGACAAAACCAATCACGAAACCGGCAAAAGCAGACAGACCAACCGCGAGTCTCAACAACGTGTCCCATGAATTCGCTGCGTTGAACGCCCGACCAAGACTTGTGTTGAGTTGCTGTGGTGTGGGAATCTCGCCTCCTGCCCCGGTGGATTGGTTTATTTTTAGCGATGACAACAGCAAACTCGCGTCCTCAGGGCTTGCCGGCCAGGTCTCGATGAGGCACTGGCTAAAATCCTGTACGAACGCTACGGGCATAACGACCGCATATCCCAGGTCACGGTTACGACCATCATCGGGGTAGGCAAATACCCCGGCTATTGATAGTTTCTGCCCGTCGCGCAAAACCGTTTTTTCGCCGGGGCGCACCCCCAAAGTTTGTGCCAGAGTGTCAGTAATCCACACGCCGGGCTGATTCAGGAAAACCGCTCCGGGGGTGTTCGCTGACAACAAGCGCCAAAAATCTGGGGTGGCTTCAAAAGTGGACACTGCCCGCGATGGCATGGCTGCGAAATAAATGTCTTTGCCTTCCCGCAAGGCACCCGCTGCCTGCACCGAACCGACGCCTTGGAGATTAACGCACCGCCGTGAATCCACCATCTCGTTCGCACGTATCACATAGGTAGAGGCTCCCGACTCACGAAACTGTGTTCCTGCACGGGCCAACCCAGAGCCATAGCTACTGACAAAAACGGATCCCAATCCCACAATCGCTAAGAGTGCCAATGCGCTCAACAGTATGCTGCCTGCCCCTGTGCTGAAGTTACGCCAGGCTTCGCGCCAGATTTCTGAGCCGCGCATCATTTTGCGAATTCCTTTAAGTTAATGACACGCTGAGCTGCGCTGGCCGTATCCGGGTCGTGAGTGGCAATCACAACAATGGTGTTAGTTGAGGCAAGTGCCCCTAAGACCGTATTCACCGAGGCGGCTGTGTGAGTATCAAGTTGTGCGGTCGGCTCGTCCACTAGCAAAAGCGCTGGCTGGGCGGCGAAAGCACGAGCCAGCATCAGCCGGGTTGCTTGCCCACCCGAGAGCGTTGCGTAGGGCTGAGCGGCTTGCTGGGACAGGTCGAAACGTTCCAATAGCTTGTAAGACAGCTTTTCCGCCTCTCGTCTTGACGCGCCGCCCGCCAATATCGGCAAGGACACGTGGTCAATAACGCTGCGCTTAGGTGAACCCAGCGGGTTTTGGAAAACCCACGAAATTTTCCCCTCTCCCTCCCGGGTAATTTCACCCTCCGTGGGTGATTCCCACCCGGCCAGTAGCGACAAGAGAGTCGATTTACCACACCCTGAAGGTCCAGTGACAGCAACCATTTCACCCGATTCGAGGGTGAAACTAAGGTTTTCAAAGAGATTCTCGGTGCCCTGGAAACGATGTGCCAAACCGGAAGCTACGAGGCGCATGGCGGCGCGTCCTTTCCCGGATTCACCCGCACCGTTTTCGGCAAGGTAGAGTCGCCAGGGCTTTTGCCTTGAGCCACCACATTGGTCTGACCGAGTTCGGAAGAAACAATCCGCACCCGGTAGGCTTTCTTTCCTGAAAGTACGCAGGCCGTGTCAGCATCTATACCGTAAAGAGCAGCGGCAGGAACCGAAATAGCCGAAAGCGGATTCTTCAACTCAGCCGTCACGTTGAGCTGCTGACTTTCAGGGTTTTCTGACCAGGCTCGATAGCTAGAGGTGGCAGCAAAAGCTGCTAAGAAAGCACTATCTGTGATTTTCCCGTCAGGAGGAATTTCAACTTTTGCTTTACCCGCTACCGCCATGCGCACGGTGTCAGGAACGGGGTCCACCTTGAGCGCGGAAATCACATCACTAATGGCTGCCACCGAAGTTCCCGCCCCAATCTCAGTTCCGAGTTTAGACGGGCAGGCTTTCACCCCGACTTCCACGGCTGGAATCCAGATAAGACGCATTTTGGGCAATGATTGCGTATCACGCACACCGAGCTTGCTCCATAGTTGTTTTAGCGCCAAACTCGTAGCTTGATTCCATTTTCCGCTCGGGGTGACTGGATAACCGAGTCTTTGCAGCTCAGCTTGGAAGGCATTGACATCAACGCCGTTGGTATCCGGTTGGAGGTCACGCCACAACGGCACCTCGGTGTGCAAAGCCAGCAATGGTTGTCCATCAAGCGAAATGAAACTGGTTCCAGACTTGATAGTGTCTCCAGGAGTACAGGTATATGCCGTAATAGTACCCGGAGCATTGGCCGCCAGTTCGCCTCCTGATAGGAGCGTGGCCGTAACCGGCAGACGCTTGGGGTCAAGGAACTTAATTGTTGGTGTGGAAATCTCTTTAGAATCATCACTAACCAGACTCAGTCCGGGTGTTTTCACGGGTGCCAAAACGAAACCCAAACACGCCCCCAAGGCAAGAACCAGCGTAACCGCCACTACAACCAGCCGCCAGGACACTTGACTTTTGTTATTACCCGTTTCCAACAGTTCTCCGCTCCTAGATTTATTCACCAATTGTGACACTCGAGGGCTGTTTATTGTGCAATTTCACCACTGCGGGTCAGCCTGGCAATGCGAAATCTCCGGGTCGTCACCGTTGAGCTCACGCCCGCCAGGAAGAACAATAGTGGGCACCTCCGAGTTTGCAATCTTCTCGTTGATTTTCGCGTTTTGAGCTTCAAGACACTGATAATAATCCTGCGCATTCTTATCGCATTGATCACCTGTAGAATAAGTCGGTAAATCAGCCTGCAGGGTTTTCAAGTCTTTGCCGGTGAAATCTTTGGGAACCAAATCATGGCGCACAAAACAAGCCGCCAACACATCATCCAGGTCCTCGTTCTGCGGGTTTTCACGCATCCGATCATACAAACTCAATACGTCTCGAGTGTCCACGGAGCATTTATCTTCCACCTGCAGCGGAACGTCACCAACAGTGGCTACCTGCTTAATTCCGTACTGGTCTGTACTTACCTGCGCCTCATAACCGTTTTCACTAAGACAACTTATATATTTACTGCGGGCTTCCTCGGCTTCCTCATCACTGATGTTTCCGTCCGCCAGAACATTCTTTACAAAAGCTGAGGAATTCCCGTCAAGTAGTTGAGCAATTTCAGCTGAGTAGGCGCCCTCTGTCTCATTATCGTGACTGGCACAACCCGCGAGGAGGACACAGGCGGAAAACAAAACGAGGATACTTGTCTCAAGTTTCCGCACCATCGCAGTTACACCTCTAGAGCTGACTAATTGAATTGTAAAATACCAGAACCACCATCGAGAGTTCCCTGGGGTCGTACGGCAATACTCACCGCCCCTGGGCTTCCAACCCAGTTGCCATTCACATAGTAGAGACGAGGGTTATTGTCATTTAAATAGTACGGTTTCTTAGCTTTCAGCATCTTACCTGAGCTACAGCTGTTTACCTTCACTCCAAAACCCATACTGTCGTTCCTGATTACCGTAAAGGTACATCCCGCCGATTGTGTAGAGTTGCCGAGGAGTTCGTCATTGGAAAAGTCTGTTTCCGATGCATAGCCCAACTGGGCGGGCAACGAAATGGTTAGAGCCAGCATTGCCATTGGAATGAGTTTTGCTACGTGTGACATCTTCGTCTCCTTTCACGAATTTACTCTATCATACATCTGAGTCTACCCCGTGTCAACGAACCGGAGTACCTTAGGTATATTGAGCGCAATAGGGGGTGGGGATCACAAATCACCAGGGCGCTGACTTACTCTTTGGGGAGCAAAACGATTCCGTCCATGTCGGCGTGCAAGATGTCTCCGGGGCGCCACGTGATGCCCCCGAAGTTAAGCTCGACATCGGTTTCACCCACGCTGTCTTTGGCGGATTTACGAGGAGTAGTGCCCAGCGCTTTCATGCCCAGGGCCAGACCGCGAATCGTTGCCGAGTCGCGAATCGCCCCGTTGATGACGACCCCAGCCCAACCGTTCTTTACCGCGGCACCCGCGATCATGTCCCCGCACAAGGCCGTGTGCAGGTCCCCCTCTCCGTCAACGACCAGGACCCGGCCCTCCCCTGGGGAGTTCAGCGTGGCTTTCACCAGGCCGTTGTCGAGGTGGCAGTGGATTGTTGTAATCTGGCCGGCAAAAGCCTTGTGCCCGCCAAAGTTAGCCATCTGAATATCGCAGACCCGCAGCTTGTCACCGTATTCGTCATACAAATCCGTGGTGGCGAGGGGGGCTATCATGTTTTGTTTCATTGTCGTTTCCTTTCCGAAACACCACTGCTAACCGGAAAAATGGAACGAATACACCGGTCTGTGGGCGCTGGCGTCACCAGTCTAACGAATTTCTCGAACTTACCGAGGGGGAAAGGCAACTCCCAGGAATTTGGCGACTTCACGGGTCTCCGGGTGGGTTTTCAGCTCATCTAATGTACCGGTCTGACGAACCACTCCATCGAGCATAATCCCCACCCGATCCGCCACTAGAGCCGCCTCCGCCTGATCGTGGGTGACGTAAACAGCGGTGATGTGGCTGCGTTTCACAATGTCGCGGATTTCAGCGGCTAACTCGTACTTCAACTGTTCGTCAAGGGCGGAGAGCGGCTCATCGAGTAGCAGCAGTTTCGGCCTGGCCGCCAGGGCGCGAGCGAGGGCGACCCGCCCGGCCTGTCCTCCCGAAAGCGTGTCGACACGGCGCTTTTCCATGCCCTCCAGCCGCACCAGCTGCAGCATTTCGGCGACCGTGGCGGCTATTTCTGTTTTGCTGGGGCGTGGGCGGCGCAGTTCCAGGGCGTAACCGACGTTGCGTTCCACGTTGCGGTTGGCAAACAGCTGGCCGTCTTGGAACAGCATCGCGAATCCGCGCCGATGGGTGGGAATGGGCTCCTGGTTGACCCCGTCCCAGGTCAAAGTGCCAGAATCGGCCGGCAGCAATCCCGCCACAACCTGCAGCAAGGTCGATTTCCCGCAGCCGGAAGGCCCCAGCAGCACCATAATTTCGCCCCGGTTTACGTCTAGGTTCACGGCCTGCAAAACCGGCATGGGAGCCTCACCGCGTCGGTTTGGCGGGTAGGAAAAGGTCACTTGCCGCAGGCACAAGCCCGGGTGGGCAGTATCGTTCACGTGTTTATTCTCCCCTCTAAGACTGTCGCCGCCGCGGGTCTCGCGTCAACAGGGTAAAACCGTTTTCTGCCACAAACATGACCAACGCACACGTCAGCGCCAGCACCACGCTCGCGGCGGCGCTCGCCCCTTGTGCCTGCGCGGACGGACGCGAACTCAAAGCAAAAATCGCCACCGGCAAGGTCGGCTCCAGCGGCCTGGCCAGGAAACTCGTCGCCCCGAACTCCCCCAGAGAAATCGCGAAAGCGAAACCTGCCCCGACCCCACTGACCCGCGCCAAAACGGGCAACTCCACCGTGACGAAAGACTGCAGGCGATTGGCCCCCAAAGTCGCTGCCGCCTCCCGCAGATGCGGATTGATGGCACGCAAGGTCGGCAGGACCGAACGCAGCACCAGCGGCACCGCCACCACCGCTTGTGCGGCCGCCAGAAACGCCGCATTAGCGGGCAGGGAAAGCGGCGGAGCCTGCAAAGTTATCAACATCCCAAAACCCACCGTAACCGCGCTAACCCCTTGGGGAGAGGAAAACAGCATATCGAACAGTTCCTGAGCCCCGCGCCACCGCGAGTTCAGCGGCACTCGGCGCGACACGACCAGAGCCACCGACAACCCCATAACCAGGGAAATCACACAGGACAGCAACGCCACCTGCAGGGAATACCCCCACGCTGACCAAGCCGTACCCGGCAGCTGCGCCACGATTCCCGGCTGGCCCAACGCCCGATAGTTCGCCAGCGTCCAGCGACCCGCCAAACGCAACGAAGCCACCACCATAAAAACCAGCGGCATCGCCACCAACAGAATCCCAAAACCGGTCAAGACCAGCGCGAAAGCGTCCTCACGGCGCACCCGCCGGGGAGGCACGGTGCGCAACGCCCCCGCGCGTTCAAAACGCGCCCGCGCCACCCCATTAATACCCAGAGCCGCCAACACAATGAGAATCTGCAGGATAGACAAAACTGCGGCTCCCGAAAGATTGAGGTAACTGGCGGTTTCCAGGTAAATCTCGACTTCCAAAGTCGTGATTTTTACCCCGCCCAGCACCCGAATCAGGCCGTAAGACGTGATGCAATAGAGGAACACCAGGGAGGCCGCGGCAAAAATCGCTGGCCCCAGCCGGGGCAGGGTCACGGTCAGGAACGCCCGGGCCGGACTGGCCCCGAGCGCCCGGGCCGCTTGTGCGGGACGCGGATCTAAGCGCGTCCAGGCATTGCCGACTATCCTCGCGACCAGGGAAAAGTTAAAAAACACCATCGCCAAAATAATCGCAGCACGGCTCTCGGACAGGGCCAGGAAACCCAAGGGGGCGCCCGGCCCCAACAAATTCTGGAACGCCACCCCGACCACTACCGAGGGCAGGACGAAAGGCACCCCGGTGAGGGTGCGCCACACTCGGCGTCCCGGAATCCGCAGCCCATAAAGCACCCAAGCCCCGGCGACACCTAGGAAAACTGAGAATATGGTCCCCAGCAACCCCATCTCCAGGGTCCAAAACAGGGTCGTCCAGGTCCGGGTTCGACCGAGCATTTCGCGCAAAGCCCCGCCAAAGCCGGCACTCCCGCCGGAACCGAGACCAGTCGCCGTACCGCTCAGCCCTAGGCCGATAATCCGCAGAGTCGGCCACAGAAAAAACAGCCCCAGGAAGGCCAGCGGCAGGAAAACCATCACCGCTATAGCCACCCTGGGGGCTGTCTTTTCCATCTATCGCCTTTCGAACGCTCGGGACGCCTAGCCCATAATCGAGGCCCAGGAACGTACCCAGGCTTCGCGGTTCTTAACCACGTCAGAAACTTTCAGCATGGCAGCCTGGCCCGACGGAGCGCCAAACTTGGCCAACGGTTCCGGCAGTTGCACCGAATCCAACACCGGGTACATGTAGTTGTTCTCGGTCAGGTCCTTTTGCGCCGTTTCCTCGGTCAGGAACTGGACCAGCGCCGCAGCACCCGCCGGGTTCTTGGCGCCCTTCAGCACCCCAGCGTATTCAATCTGCTGGTAGCAAGTCGCCGGCACATTACCGATGGTGGAAACGCTCCCGTCGTCGCTGACCGCCCAAGCCGGGGAGGAAGCGTAGGACACCATGATGGGGTAAGCCGCGCTGCCGTTGTCATTGGAACCCGCCGTAAAGTCAACGTTGAATGCATCGTCCCATGAGCTCACGGCCTTGACCCCGTTCTCTTTCAGGGACTTCCAGTAGTCCATCCACCCGTTTTCGCCCTTGGCGTTGATGGTGGACAGCAGGAAGGCCAGGCCCGGCGTGGACGTGCGGGGGTCCTCCACCACGGTGAGGTTCTTGTATTCAGGTTTCGCCAGGTCGTCAAAAGTCGCGGGGGGCTGCTGGCCTTTCTTTTGGAAGTAGGCGACATCGTAGTTCACGCAAACCTCGCCGCGGTCCACAGGCACTAATTGCTTCGAATCCCCGCGCAGTTTTTGCACGCTAGGAGCGAGTTTCCCGGTGAAATCAGCCAGGGCTCCGGCATCAACGGCGGCCTGAGCGGTGTTGTTATCAAACCCGAACACGGCATCGCCCAACGGCGCATCCTTAGTCAAAATCAGCTTATTGGTCAGTTCTACCCCATCGCCGTTCTTAACCACCTTTAACTGGTAACCCGTTTTGTCGGTAAAGGCGGCGGCGGTTTCATCGCTCAGGGGAAATGAATCATAGGTCACAAGGGTTACCGTGCCGCTGGACTTGTCCTGGTCGGTTCCCGGGGTGCTGGTGGCGCTGTCGGCCGGACGCGAATCGCTGCAGCCCGCCAGCAAAGCCGCGCACAGCCCTGCTGCGGCCAACGCTGCCAAAGTCCGGGACGAGGCTGGTCCACGAGTAAAAGAAAACATAACTGCCCTTTCTAAAATCAGTAAGAGCAGGGGAAAAGTTCACGTCCTGGGCGACGCAAACCGAGATTTACTCGACTTCCTCGGCAACATTACTTGCCTGGTGCGAGGGTCTGCCCGCTTCATGCAACGCAAAAAGCCACGGCACTCTCAGCGAATTTCGCTCCCCTGTCGTGCCTCTAAGTATATGCCATCGCCAGACAAATTCTGTGGGCGCGCCGATTTGGCGGACACCTGGGCGAAAGGTAAAAATAGAACGGTAAATATGTATAAATTTTTGCCTTGCAGGAGGTTCCGGCATGTTTAATGATTCGCAGTCAGTAATTAATTTTGTGAAAGAAAAAAACATTCGTTTTATCGACGTGCGCTTTTCCGACCTTTACGGAACTATGCAGCACCTCACCATCCCCACAAATATGTTGGAGGAAACACTCACTGACGGGATGATGTTTGACGGGTCGTCCATCAACGGTTTCACCGCGATTCATGAATCCGATATGAAGCTGATCCCCGACCCCACCGCGGCTTTCGTCGATCCGTTCCGCCGGGAACCGACCCTGGTGCTGTATTCCTCCATCGTGGATCCCTTTACGAACGAACCGTTTTCCCGCGATCCGCGCGGCGTGACTCAGAAGGCGGAAGCCTACCTGAAGTCCACCGGCATCGCTGATACGGCGTATCTGGCTCCCGAACCGGAGTTTTACCTGTTCGATTCCATCCAGTTCCGCACCGATCCGCACGATTCTTTCGTAAAAATCGGTTCGCGAGAATCCCCCGTAACCTCGGGCGATTGGGAGGACGGGCACAACTTGGGCAACAAGATGCCATTCCAAGCCGGCTACGTCCCCGTCCCCCCGATGGATGCCACGGCCGACGACCGGGACGCCATTGTGCGCGCCTTGCAAGAGACTGGTTTTGAAATCGAACGAGCTCATCATGAAGTCGGGGCTTCGGGTCAACAGGAAATCAACTACACCTATTCCACGCTGCTGCACGCTGCGGACAATCTCACAGTGTTCAAATACATTGTGAAAAACAAGGCTATCGAACTGGGCAAGACCGTAACTTTCATGCCCAAGCCGCTGTGGGGGCAGGCCGGTTCGGGAATGCACTGCCACGTGTCTCTGTGGAAAGACGGCAATCCCCTGTTCTACGGTGAAAACGGCTATGGCGGCCTGTCTGACCTGGCACGTTGGTTTATCGGCGGGCTGCTGCGCCACGCGGCCGCGATTCTGCCGTTTACGAACCCGTCCATCAACTCTTTCCGCCGCTTGGTTCCGGGCTTTGAAGCCCCGGTGAACCTGGTGTATTCGGCGCGTAACCGGTCTGCTTGCATTCGCATTCCGGTCACCGGGACTTCCCCGAAAGCAAAGCGTGTCGAGTACCGCGTGCCCGATCCTTCGGCTAACCCCTACCTTGCTTTCCCCGCCATTCTGATGGCGGGTCTGGACGGGATTCGCAATCGTATCGAGCCGGCCGAGCCTATCGACAAAGACCTTTACGAACTTCCTCCTGAGGAGTACCGCGACATCGACAAGCTGCCGCCGTCGTTGGATTTGGCGTTGCGCGCCCTGGAGGAAGACTACGAGTTCCTCACCGAGGGCGATGTGTTCACGACTGACCTGTTAGAGACGTGGATTAGGCTGAAGCGCGAGAATGAAGTGCAAAAGTTGTTCGTGCATCCTCATCCGCTGGAGTTTGAACTGTACTACAACTGCTAATAGCTGCCGTTATCCGCAAGTTCACAAGGAATCTGCCGCATCTTCGCGTTGCCGTCACCTTTTTCCGGGTGGCGGCGGCGTCTTTTTACTCCCGGGTTTGTCCCGCATCAGCCACGGCCCTATCATCAGCATGATTCCGATGATGGCCGCGAAGCTCAGCGCGACAATTTCCTCTGGAACCACCCCGTCAACGAAAATTCGCATAACGACCAGGGTTATCACCAGCGCGCCGCAGAAACTGATGAGGTTCCCGGCTGTGAGGTTGGCGATGCCCAGATTGAGGTTCAGGCTCTGCTGTAGCCGGGCCCCAAATCCGCTGGCTGCCGCGACTTGGCTCATATACATCGGGTCCTCCGACACGCCACTCACGCTGGTGCCTAACTGACCGGCTTTCGGCGCTGGATCTTGGGGTGTCATCGGGGCTGGCAAAGCGGGGGCCGGGTTGGCGTCGGGGGCTACGGCGGCGTTGCGTGCCTGGTTTTGGGAATGCGCTGCCGCGGTTTTTCCTTCACTAGCGGTTGAAGTGAGTGCCTGAGTGACGGCTTGCTGAGCGTTGGCTTGGGCCGCGTTGGCCTGACGCACCGCCGCTTCGGGCAATGCGGCCGGAACCGCCGGCCCACCGGGAGCGCTCGCGGGAGTGCCGGCCGGGGTTGCCGGGGCAGGAGCGGCCTGAGTCTGGGCTCCTTCCGCCCGCAGAGTCGCCGCGCCGGCAGCTGTCTGCGTGGCTGTTTGGGCGGCAGCCTGCTGTGGAGCTGCCGACTGGGCTGTAGCGGAGGTGGCGGGATTTGGGCTGGCCGCGGCATTTGCCGGGGTGGGCAGGGCAGATTGGGCCGTAGTTGCGGCCGCGGCTGTGCCCGGATTTGCGGCTCCCGCCGCGGGTGCGGGGTTCGCGGTGGCTGCGGACCCGCTGTTTTGAGCCGCGGCATAAAGGTTCGCTCCCTGCCCGGGAGGAATTATCTGGGCACGACCCAAAGACGTTTGTACCGTCCCGGGAGACACGGTGGATTGGGAAAAGGTTTGCAGCATTCGTGCCAAAGAATCCGGATTCGCTCCACCCCTTTGGGCGGCGGCTTGCCCGGCGGCGTTTTGCCAGGCGCTGCGGGAGTTTTGCAGCGAGGAGTCCAGGTTGGTGCTGGAAGTTCCGGTGTTGGGCAGTAGCTGGGTTGCCGGAGAAGCGTTGGATTGGGCAGATGCCGGATTTGGTTTTCCGGTGGCTGCCTCGGATGTGTTTTGAGCCGAAGCCAGCCCCGCCACCACATTGGCGATGGCGGCTGAGTTTTGTGGCATCGGCAGACCGGTTGCACTCAGATTTTGCTGGGTCGCCGCTCCCATATTGGCTGCCGCGTTGTTGACCGCAGCTTGCGCGTTTTGAGCGGCGGTAGCGGCGTTTTGGGCGGCATTAGCCACATTGGCAGCATTGGCAACCCCCGGATTTCCCAGCGGAAAGGAGGGGCCGACCGCAGGTATACTCATGCACGCTCCCCCTCTCAATAAAATCTATCTGGCAAATTTCACCCACCGAATGGATAACTCTCACATCGGCACTCCTGGTTTCATTATGAGACTCCGCGGTCACAAAGTCCATCATTTCGGCGGGTTTGAGCCAAATGCTATGTCCAATCTTTCGACCCATTTTGCGGTATGTTAAACCTATTGATTCAGGAGGCTCTGTTGACCACGAATTATTACGCCACCCCCGCCCAAATCAGCTTGGAACCCAACGATTCCATACCCGCGCTGTTTTTCACCCGGGCACGTCGCACTCCCCAGGCTGTCGTGATGATGCGACCCCAGCCTTTCGGTGACGGTTGGGAAGAGATTACCGCCTCCACCTTTGCTAACCAGATTATCGATGTGGCACGCGGGTTTATCGGCATGGGCTTAGCGGCCGGGGACTGCATCGGCATCATGGCCGGGACCTCCTACGAATGGGTATTGTTGGATTATGCTGCCCAGTCGGCTGGCCTAACCGTGGTTCCCATCTATGAAACCGATTCGGCTGCCCAGGTGGACTGGATTTTGGAGGATACCAGGGCGCGTTTTGTCATTACCGAAACCGCAACCCAGACCCGTTTGGTTGAGTCCACTGGACGGGTTGTGGATTGCGGAGTGGCCGCCATCCAAGACGGGGCGCTGGACCAGATTCGTCTCAAGGGAACCAATATTCGCAAACAGGAGGTTCGGGATCGTCTATCCGCGGTCAACCTCGATTCGCTGCTCTCCATCGTCTATACCTCCGGGACGACGGGAAAACCGAAAGGCGTGGAGCTGACTCAGCGCAACTTCGTCTATATGGCTCTGATGATTGGGGACAGTTTGCCCGAAGTCATCGACAACAAAAAGACCCGTCTGCTGCTGTTTTTACCGCTGGCTCACGTGTTTGCCCGTTTCAGTTCCTACACGGTACTCTCCGGGCGCGGCGTGCTGGGCTGCGTCCCAAATGTGAAAAACCTGCTGAATGACCTGCAATCGTTCCGTCCCACCAGCATGATTGTGGTTCCACGGGTTCTGGAAAAAATTTATACCGCCGCTCAGGTCAAGTCCGGTCGCGGCCTGAAACACACGATTTTCAGCTGGGCAGTGGCGCAAGCCATTCACTACTCGGAAGCCTTGGAGGATCCGAACCGCAAATTTGTCGGATTCCGCTTGCATCGTTCCCACGCGATTGCTGACAAGCTGCTGTTTTCTAAACTCCTGGAGCTGATGGGAGGGGACTGCCGGTGGGTCATCAGCGGCGGTGCCCCCCTGGGCGCACGCCTGGGACATTTTTTCCGTGGCGTGGGCCTGACAGTAATCGAAGGCTGGGGCCTGACGGAAACCGCCGGTCCGGTTACCGGTAACCTTCCCGGCAATATCCGAATGGGTAGCGTGGGACGTCCGCTGCCCGGCGTGGAACTAAAAATTGATAGCAGCGGGGAAATATTTGTCCGTTCCGACCTGGTAATGCGCGGCTATCGCAACAACCCTGAGGCGACCCGCGAGGCTTTGGACCCGAACGGATGGTTCGCCAGTGGAGACTTGGGCGAAATCGCCGACGATGGATTCCTCAGCATTACCGGACGCAAGAAGGAACTCATCGTCACCGCCTCGGGAAAGAACGTCTCTCCGGCTCCGTTGGAGGACTCGTTCCGCGGTCACCCCCTGGTTTCCAACGTGGTCGTCATCGGGGACAAGAAGCCGTTCGTGTCGGCTTTGGTAACTTTGGACCGGGAAATGCTGCCCACGTGGCTAGCCAATCACAAACTTCCCCCCATGGATCCGGCGACTGCCGCTGTGCACCCTGCCGTTCAAGAATCTCTGATGAAAGGCGCCCAGCGGGCCTCTGCCAGTGTCTCCCGAGCCGAATCTATCCGCAAAGTGCGGGTTATTATCGGCGACTTCACCGTAGACAACGGCCTGTTGACGCCGTCCTTAAAAGTTCGCCGGGAACTGGTAATCCAAAAATACGCCAAGGAAATCGAAGCCATCTACGCCAAATAGACTCCGCGCGGAACAAGGGAGTTAAATCAAGTTGGACCCGCGAATGGCGGGTCCAACAAGTGGAGGTTTTTGTTATTTAGATTGAACGAATCACTGTTCAACCGTGGTGGCGCGACGCCGTGAAGTGACGACTGCGCCAGCCAGCAATCCAACGCCAGCAATCAGGGCCGCGACAGAGAGCAAAGCCGCGTACTGGGCAACGGAACCGGTGCGAGCCAAGGAGCGGCTCAAGCTGCCAGCTTCGGCAACGGTCTGAGCCCGATTGGCTTGCGCCTGCTGAGCAGGAGCTGCCTGCACAGCGGAAGTCTGAACATCGGTGGCAGGAACCACGTTCGCGTTGACTGCCGGAGCTTCGGAAACTGCGGCGTTCAGCAACGGAGTGGCCTGACCGGGGACCAGTGCCGGACCGGCAGGTTCCGGAAGTTCGAACCACACGACCTGGGACTGACCATTCGGGTCAGCTTGCGGGGTGTTTTCGGTCTTGGCCATGGTCAGCAACGGAGCAGGAGCCTGGGGGTCAGGTGTGGCCACCGGAGTGGAAACCGGAGCCATCGCGCTGTAATGAGGCACCACGTAAGTAACGGGAACAATTCGCGCCGGGGCGGGCTCAGGAGCCTCAGCCGGCTCGGCGGGAGCAGCTTCCTCCGCTTCTACCTGCGTTTCTGCAGGAGCGGCCTCTTCAGCGGGCTCAGTCTCGGTAGCAGTGCCTTCTTCGGCCGGAGTGGTCTGTTCCTCAGCAGGTTCGGAAACCTCAGTATCAGGGGTCTCAGCAGCTGGCGTAGTTTCCTCCGAGGCTGGCTCTGTACCCGGTGCTGGTTCCGCTCCGAGGCCCGGAGTAGCTTCTTCCGTGGCTTCCTCTGAGGTAGCAGGTTCAGCCTGAGTTTCCTGCGCTTCGGCAGTTTCCTCAGTACCTGCGACAGTAATGTCATTTTCAGTAGCTGTAGCGCCCGCAACTTCGATAGCGGGGTCAGCTTCGATTGCGGCTTGAGTGCCGTCATCCGCGAAGGACGGGGCAAAGCCCATCATTGCAGCTATAAGTAAGCCGCCTCCTGCGGCGTAAAGCTTATGCGAGTTTTTCATGATAGGAGACCTCCATGCTCCAGCGATACCCTGTATATCGCTCCTCAGTTAGCGCCGGACAGTTACCTATCCGACAGCCAACCTGTACTCATAAGTATAGTCTTTTTTGGCTTAATGACGCGGATTGGTTGCTGTGCCAAACACCCCAAAAATTGGTGAAATTATTCATTTCAGTAAGTTTTCAGCTGGGTGACAGGAAAAATCGCTGAATTATCAACATTCAAAACCCTTACACACGGTAAAAGATAGGAAATTAGTGTGAGCAATATCACATATCGGGGGTGTGGGCGGGAGTGTCATTTGACCTGACATTAAAATGATTTTTGTATTGACATTTACACGTATCGGAAACGCATTTTTTTAACATAACTGCACTTAGAACCGTATTTCTCAGCCTGACGTGTCTATTGTCTATTCAAAACACTGAGAAAGTCGAAAATGTCCTGTCCGACCACCAACTCATTTTTCACAGATACTCCGAAAATACTCAGACATTCAGGAACGCTCGGCGAATTTAAGTGATTTCCCAGCTTGTCCACAGATTTGGGATTAACTCATGGTGGTTATCTCGCCGTAACAGCTAATCGTGCGGCGGTATTTGCAAACGTTTATGAACACGTTTTCAGACCTACCGTTGGTTTGAATTAATTGTTGATAGCGAACTTTGAGGAAAACATTTATTCTCAGCAAACTGGAAGCCAGAAACTTCCCGGCCGCCACCGCCGATAGTGGGAAAGCACTCGTTAAACAAACTGTCGGGCTGACAGGATTTGAACCTGCGACCCCTTGACCCCCAGTCAAGTGCGCTACCAAACTGCGCCACAGCCCGATTGCCCGAAAAGCAACATAGACACTTTACCCTATTGGCAACCGAAGGGAAAAACGCTGCCGTCCCGGACGCTTGAAAAAGCAATAATTCATTAGAAAATCGCGGAAAATCCTTAGCGACCTTTCCGCTTTTCGCGCACCCGCACTCCGATGCGCACCGGGGTGCCCACAAAACCGAAGGTGCCCCGCAGGCGGTGTTCGATGAAACGCCGGTATTGCGGATCTAAGAATCCGGTCGTAAACAGGACAAAACGGGGCGGACACACCCCCGCCTGGGTGGCGTAGAGGATACGCGGCTGTTTGCCGCCTCGCAGCGGATGGGGATGCGCCGCGACCAGTTCACCCAAAAACGCATTCAAACGCGAAGTGGGGATACGAATCGTCCACCCCTCTAATGCGGCTTGCAACGCCCGAGTAATCCGGTTCGTGTGCCAGCCGGTCTTCGCCGAGATGTTAATCTTTGGTGCCCAAGACACGTGCGCCAGATCCGACTCTTGTTCGTATTTCAACTCGCCCTGGCGGTATTCGTCCACCAGATCCCACTTGTTGTTCACCAGCACTAAGGCTCGGCCCGCATCGACGACTTGGTTCACGACCCGCACGTCTTGTTCCGTGAGAGGTTCTCCCCCGTCCAACAAGACCAGCGCCACATCAGCGTTTTCGATGGCAGCTTGGGTGCGCAGCACCGAGTAGTAATCCGCTCCCACGCTGCGCTTGACCCGCCGACGCACCCCCGCGGTGTCTACAAAAACCCACTGCTGCCCGTCCAGCTCCAAAACCTCATCCACCGGATCACGGGTGGTGCCGGGAACTTCTGAAACCACGGCTCGTCCCGCCCCGGAAAGGGCGTTGAGCAGTGAGGACTTGCCTACGTTGGGTCGACCCACGAGGGCGACCCGCGGCGTAGAGTCCTCAGCACGAGTCACCGGTGTGACCCCAGTCTCAGGCAGCACCTGCAAAATGGCGTCCAGCAAATCCCCCGTCCCGCGCCCGTGCAGGGCAGAAATCGGGTAGGGCTGCCCCATGCCGAGGTTCCACAAGGCGGCGGCATCGGCCTCTTGCCGCTCCGAGTCGACTTTGTTGGCCACCAGCAGCACCGGCTTACCGGAACGGCGCAACAGCTTCATTAAACGTTCATCGGTGGCGGTCGCCCCCACGTTCGCGTCCACCACGAACAGAGCGGCATCAGCCAGGTCAATCGCGATTTCGGCCTGATCCGCAACCGCCCGGTCCAGCCCGGAAACCCCCACGTCCCAGCCGCCGGTATCAACCAGGTGGAAGTTGCGCCCGTTCCAGTTTGCATCGTAAGTGACCCGGTCCCGCGTCACTCCCGGTTCGTCCAGCACGACAGCTTCACGGCGCCCCAAAATGCGGTTCACCAGGGTGGATTTGCCGACATTGGGACGGCCCACCACGGCGAGGGTCGGCCAGTTTGGGGTGGCGGGCAATCCGGCAGCGTCCAGCGTCAGGTCCCCGGAGAGCAAATCCAAGTCCTCCGGCTCGAGGTCGTAATCTTCCAGACCCTCGCGCAACATCGCTTCCCGCGCCGCGTCTGCCGGGTCTACCGTGCCATCATCGACAAAGTTTTCGTATTCCATTTCCGGAAGTTCACCGCTGGGCGCAACCAGATTGGTCTGGTTTGCCGCTGTCGAGCCCCCGGCGTCTCCGGTGGTTTCCTCAGTCATTTTCCCCCCCCGTGCGTTACTGCCTGGCCGAAATCCGGGCCAAGTCTCAATTCGTCGCCTGATCAATCAGACGCATAACCGTATCTAAAGTTTGCGACACGCTCAAATCGGTGGAATCCACCGTGGTCACTCCATCGGCGGCCTTGTGGAAAGAAGTGACTTTGGCATCGCGGGCATCACGGTCCAAAACCAGGGAGCGTTCCCGGTCCAAAGTTTCACTGCGGGCATCACCTTGATCTTCCAAAGCCCGCCGACTGACCCGCGTCGCCTCATCGGCCGTCAAAAGAATCCGCACTTGTGCCTCGGGTGCCACCACGGTGGTGATGTCCCGGCCTTCCACCACGATACCGCGAGTGGATTCGCGAGCCTGGGCGATAATGTCGCGCTGCAGCGCAATCAGCGTGGTACGCACTTCCGGAACACTCGATACGGCGGACACGATGGTGTTGATGTGGTCCGTGCGAATCACGTGCATGACATCCACGCCGTCCACAAAAATCCTGGGTGCGTGGGGAACCGCGTTGACGGTGAACTTCATGGTCTGCACCGCTGCCGCGATGGCTGCGAAATCGTTGAGGTCCACGCCGCGGTGTTCCACGCCCCAGGCGGCGGCGCGATACATCGCTCCCGTATCGAGGTATCCCAAGTCCAGGGCTGCCGCCACGCTACGCGAAATGGTGGATTTGCCCGAACCGCTGGGTCCATCGATGGCGACCACTACCCCGCGTCCCAAAATTTTTTCGCGCAATGCCTCATAGTTCGCGTATTCCATGCTCCCCTACACTTTCCAAATATTAAGCAACGCTCCAGTATTCCACAGTGAAACCGGTAACGCCCTAAGCAAACCTATCTTACCGGCAAAAAGGGCTTGTTATGACCCGTTATGCCGAAAACTGCGGTACCGTGCCCCCGGTTCAGACCTCTGCCAGGGACCAGCCCTGCTTCGCCAGATGTTCCATCAGCGGCTCTACCGAAGCCGGCGTGACGTACAGGTAGGCCAGCCCGCGCGCTTGCCCCAAAGAGTGTTCCAGGCGGAAATCCTCCACGTTGATGCCGGCTGACCCCACCTCGTTGAACAAACGCCCCAAGAAACCCGGTTCGTCCGGGACCAGCACTGCCACCACCCCGTACTTCGAGGCCGCATCACCGTGCTTGCCGGGAATCCGGCCCACGCCCTCGTTACCGCGCACCAACACCGTATTGATGGCGCCCACCGCGGGAGAGTTCCAGGCGGTGCGCGCGGTGGTCTGAGAGGGGTCACAAGGCCGGGTGGGCGGGATTGTTTCGGTCGGACTACCGTCCGGGTTTCCGGCTTCGCGAGGACCTTCCGGGCTCAGTCCGGCGATGAGAACCTGCAGGTTACCTTGCAGTTCCACCAGGATTTCGCGCACCGCGGTTTCATTGCCCGCCAAGATAGCGTTCCACAGTCGTGGGTCCGAGGCCGCGATGCGGGTTACGTCGCGCAAGCCTCCTCCTGCCAGTTCCAAAGCGGCCGGAGGCGCCGTCACCAGCAGCCCGGCCATCAGGGATGACACCAACTGAGGCACGTGCGAAACCAATGCTACCGCCCGGTCGTGCTCGTCAGCGTCCAAAGTCAACAGGAACGCGCCTAGGTCTGTCCCCAAAGTTCGCGCCGCCAACACCACATCAGGGCGGGTCGTCTGGTGCGCCACCACCACCCAGGGCCGGCCCGCGAATAAGTCCGCGGTGGCGGCTCCCACTCCGTTCACTTCCTTGCCAGCCATGGGGTGTACCGAGCAATAGCGCGGTGCCGCGGCACTATCCCCCGCCACGACCTCGTGCACCACCGCGTCTTTCACGGAACTGACGTCAAACACGAAAGCCGCGGGAAACTCCCGCAAAGCTGCCAAAACGACACCGGCGGTCACATCGGGAGGGGTCGCGACCAACACTAGGGAAGGCGCGGGCAAACCCTCGCGCCAGACCCGGCCGGCTCCCAGGCTCTCGCCCAAAGCCATCGCCGTTGGGGACGCATCTCGCAGGTAAACGTCCACTCCCGCACGACGCAGCGCCAAACCAACAGACCCCCCAATCAAACCTGCGCCGATAATTAACACCGGCCCGCGCGTACCGACCACGGCGGCACCGGGCTGCGGGGTGGAATGCGGCAAAGTTTCGCTCATAGTCCCACCATTTCTTGCAGAGTGGCCAACTCGTTGCCATGCAGCAGCCGGAACTGGCCTTCTTTCAGGCCGTCCAAAGTCAGGTTGGCGATGCCGGTGCGAGTCAGGGCGGATACCGGGTGGCCCACCTCAGAGAGCAGGCGGCGCACCACGCGGTTCTTGCCCGAATGGAGGGTCAGCTGCACGATTGAGGAGCCCTTGCGCACTTCGATGAGCTTGAATTTATCGACTTTCACCGTGCCGTCCTCCAGCTCGACCCCGCGGCGCAGCACCTTACCCAACCCCATCTTGACCTGGCCTTGCACCACCGCAACATAGGTTTTCGGGACTTCGTAGGACGGATGCATGATCCGATTCGCCAACTCACCATTGTTGGTCAACAGCAGCAATCCCGCCGTAGCTGCATCCAATCGACCCACGTTATAAACCCGCTCGGGCAGTTTCGTCACCCAGTCCCCGATACAGGGACGATCGTCCTCGGGCTGCATCGAAGAAACCGTGCCAACGGGCTTGTGAAAAGCCCAGACCTGCAGGACCGTATCGGTGTGAATCCTCTGCCCGTCCACCGTAATCCGGTCCGTGGGCAGGACTTTTACCCCCATTTCGCGCACAGTTTCGCCGTTTATCTGGACGCGGCCTTGCGCAATCAGGTCCTCGCTGGCCCGCCGCGAGGCGACGCCGGCGCGGGATAATACCTTTTGGAGACGCTCGGGTTCGCTGGTGGCTTCGGGGCGGGTCTGGGTTTCAGTTTCCGGCTCGGGCAAGGGCGTGTTGTCACTGGTCACGGTGTTTTTGGTTTCCGACTCAGTCATCTGTACTGCTTTCTGTGTCATTGATTTCGCTGTCGTCCGCACTGCGTTGGGTTTGAGCATCCCACAGCATGTCGGCCGTTTCCGCCGCCAAGACCTGAGACAAATCGGGGTTAGCCGGCATATATGGAGCTAAGGGCGGTAGCTGATCCAGGCTGTCCAGCCCGGTCTGTTCCAGGAAAGCCGCGGTGGTGCGGTACAGCAAAGCTCCAAGGTTCGTTTGGCCGCATTCTTCGATGAGCCCGCGCGCCGCCAAGTTACGCATTACCGAATCCACGTTCACCCCACGAATGGCGGCAACTTGGGCGCGGGTACAGGGCTGTTTGTAAGCCACTACCGCCAAAGTTTCCAACGCCGCTTGTGAGAGCCGACCGGTTGAACCCAAGGTGACGAAGCGCTGCACCAAGGTTTGAAACCGCGGCGCCACGTAGATGCGCCACCCGCCGCCGACTTCCCGCAGTTCAAATCCGCGCGGGCGACCGAACAGGGCTCCCTCCCCGCCTTCACCGCGATATTCCGCAGCCAACCCCTGCAGGGCGGCGTACACCTCTGTTTCCGGGGTCTGCAGGGCTACGGACAACACATCCACACCTACCGGCGCTTCGGTAATCATCAAAATAGCTTCCAGTGAAGCCCATAATTCTTGGTCGTCGCTCATTCCCATTCGTCCTCAATCTGGGGTTCGGTCTCGGTTTCGCTGGAGCCGACCCAGGTGATAACTAACTTACCTAAAGGATTTTCCTGGGTAAAACTCAATACTCCGGAGCGATACATATCCAGCAGAGCCAGGAATCGCGAAATGATTACCGGCAGTGTTTTGGCGTCTGCCACAAGTTCTTTAAACGTGAGGGTGCGGGCTCGTTGCAGACGCTCGGTCAGCACCGCGGTCTGCTCATGAACCGAAACGAGCGGATCGTGCAGGTGGGCGACCAGGACTTGCGGAGGAACCGCGTACAAGGTGCTGGCGGCGCGGCGAGCCAACTCCTCGGGGTCAATCTGGGTTTTCAGTTCCGCTAGGACGTGTTTCAGAGCCGGCTCGTCTCCCGGCACGCGTCCTGTCACCAGTTGAAAGACCTCCAGCTGCTCCTCGACATAGTTCGAGGCTTCTTTATAGGTTTGATATTGAATGAGTCGGGAAATCAGCAGGTCCTGGGCTTCTAGGAGTTCCAAGTCCTCCTCGCTGTCAGCCATGCCCGGCAAGAGCCGAGCCGCTTTGATGTCCAACAGAGTTGCCGCGATGACCAAGAATTCCGTCGCTTCGGCCAGATTGGGCCATTTGTCCAGGTAAGCGAGGAAATCCGCGGTCACTTCGGCGAGGGCAAAAGCGGTGATGTCCAGTTTGCGTTTCGCGACCAAGTCCGCCAGCAGGTGAAACGGCCCGGTGTACTCGGGTGAATGGACTTCAAAAGCGGGGGTGTCCGCCGTGTCCAAGTCTGCCGGTTCTTGGTTGTCCGGTGCCGTGTCGGGCAGGTTCGGGTCAGGGTTAGGCGACATAGCCCTTAGCTATCACTTCGCGCGCCAAGCGGCGGTAGGCTTGGGCACCTTCATGGGTGGGGGCAAATTCGGTGATAGGCCGGGTCGCCACGGTAGAGTCGGGGAACTTCACGGTGCGTTTGATGACGGTGGAGAACATTTTGTCTTGGAAGGCTTCGAGCAGGCGTTCCTGAACTTCCTTGGAGTGCAGGGTTCGCGAGTCCACCAGCGTCGCCAAAATGCCGTCCAACTGCAGTTTCGGGTTCAACCGGTCACGCACGGTTTCAATAGTTTCCATCAGTAACGCCACCCCGCGCAGGGCGAAAAATTCAGTAGATACCGGAATAATCACCCCGTGAGCCGCCGTCAAAGCATTGACCGTGAGCAAACCTAGTGACGGCTGGCAGTCAATAATAATCGCGTCATATTCCGGCTCTACTTCCCGCAGCACCCGAGCCAGGATAGATTCCCGCGCCACTTCGTTTACCAGTTGCAACTCCGCGGCGGAAAGGTCAATGTTGGCCGGAATGATGTCGAGGTTTTCCGTGCTGGTGTGGTGAATGACATCGGCAGTCGTCAAGTCGCGGTGCGGGCCGACCATCAGGGAATAGATAGTTGTGTCCATCTCGTGACCGTTAATGCCTAAACCGACCGAGGCCGCACCCTGCGGATCGAAATCTACCAGCAGTACTTTGCGGCCGTATTCCGCCAAGGCTGCCGCCAAGTTGATGGATGTCGTAGTTTTGCCAACACCGCCCTTTTGGTTACACATGGCGATAATCCGCGCCGGACCGTGGCCTTTCAGAGGCTTCGGAACGGGGTACTCTTTATCCGTATCAGGAACAGGCATCATCGCGGGTTGGTTAGCATTCACCTTTACAGTTTACCCAAAGTTGTCCCTTGATATACCACCACACCACCGCGATGGCTCACTCGCT
Source organism: Mobiluncus sp. (assembly GCF_985070215.1). Classification (NCBI taxonomy): domain Bacteria; kingdom Bacillati; phylum Actinomycetota; class Actinomycetes; order Actinomycetales; family Actinomycetaceae; genus Mobiluncus; species Mobiluncus sp. The sequence goes on from NZ_CFKZQR010000025.1 coordinate 28,064, forward strand.
TCGCGATGCCCTTTCTGCTTGGAGCTACGGCGGGGGGGCGGCCCCCCAACGGCGCCTTTTTCCCGCCCCCGCCCCCACCCCCGAGGCGTCCCCTCCTCCCCCCGCCCGCGCGCCCCCCG
>NZ_CFKZQR010000026.1:0-27979 GCF_985070215.1 Mobiluncus sp.
CCCCCCCCCCCCCGCCCCCGTTCCGTCCCCCCCCGCCCGTTGCGCGCTTGCGCCGTCCCTTCGCCTGTCGGCCGGGAGGGATCCCCCCCCTCCCACGGGGCCGGGGCGACCCGAGCCACGCTGACCGCAGCGGAATCGACCAGGCGCCACACCGTGCCGGCCTCCGTGGTGGTAATCCTTTCCAGCGGCGCGGCCGAGTCCAACGTGTTAATCAGGGTGGTGGTCGCCGCGTCCTTGCTGCGAGGCACGATGATGAAGTTCACATCCAGCTGGGCGAGCTGCTCTCCCAGCTTCGGGGTGGAGCCTCCCAGCACCGACGCCACCGTAGCCTGCAGCACCGCGTCAGCCGCATCGGGGGTACGCGAACCGGTCACGTTGCGGTAGTTTTTCAGTTTCAGGTAGGGGGACGCCTCAAAAGTCGTGTCGCGCCAGTCCCGCCATAAACCGGCCGTCACCAGGGTGGATTGGTTGGGGGCGCTGGAGACCTCCAGGTTTAGGGCCCGCAGGTGGCGTGGGGAGGACTGACCTTGGGCGACCGTGGCGGGGAGGCTCACATCCCGAAAAGTTGCCAGCGCGTTGAAATCGGACGCGCCGGGAGCAACCATCTGGTTCACCAGCAGCGGAGTGGCCCCCAAAACCGGGATTAGCACCGCCACAGCCACCACGGCCTGGACACTGCGGTTGCTCCAGTTGGCTATTTCAACCGGAATCGTCAATTGCAGACGCCCCACCGAGAACAGGGCGGAAGTAATCAATCCCGCGTGAAACAATGCCAATCCCGGCCCGCACCAGGCGCACACGGCGTTGGCTCCAGAGACGGAAACCGGGGTGGAACTCGCCAGCCACGCCGTCACCAAGCCGCCCAACGCGAACAGCAGACTCCAGTGAGCTCCGGTGGAATGGCCCGGAATAATCACCCCGGCCACCACGGTCAACAGCAGCAAAGCCAGGGGCAGGAAAGCAAGGAGTTGCCAGCCGGGCAGGACAATAGGCAGAGACGTCGCCGCCACGTCCACCGGCCAGGCTGCGAGTAAATCCCACCAGTTAGGCCTCGGGGTGGGCAGCGGCACAGACAGACTGGACAGCCACAGGGGCCATTGGGCGGGAGTACCGACTGTGCGCACCACCGTGGGCACCGCCAACAAAACAGCCGGGGCCAGCACAATCAGGGCGTGGACGGCTTTCAGCCGCAGACGGGCCGGAATTGGGCTCCAGCCCGGGTCTGGCGCCTCAGTTTGCGCCTCGGCAAAAAGCGGGTTAGCGACCCCTTTCAGCATCGCCATTCCCACCAGGAGTACCACCGGAATGACCATAATCACGGACGCACTAACCGTCAGGAAACCGGTGAGGGCGGCGATGCCGACCTGGATAATCGCAGCGGAATGCACGTTTACCGTGACCGGTTCGATTTCTCCCATCACGGTCCGGGACACCGGCATCCCGGTGCCACGAGCTAGAGAACCGGCAAAAAGGGGCACGCTCACCGCTAAAACCCACACCGGCAACTGCCCCAAACCCATACTAACCAGCAGATTCGGACTCAAGGCCCAGGAGAGGGCAACCAGGGCGCGCAGCGTGCGGGAATCAGTGAGAACCCCGGCAGCCCACCACGCGCTGAGCCAGGCCAGCGGCAGGGTTGCGAAGAGCAAAACCGCCAGCACCACCGGCCCTTTTACCCCGACGAAACCCGCGATTTGCCCCAGGCTCGCCACCTCCAGACCCAGGGGATCCACCGCCCCGACCGCCGAACCGTAGCCCAGACCGGCGGGAATCCACCCGGAAATGAGGTCGGCCCAAAAATCCTGGTTGTTCACCGGCAGGTTCGCCAGCGCTCCGCCGGACACCCCACCGATGGCAAAACGCCAGCCCAACAGCCCTATCAGGGTTAGGGCAGCAGCAACGACCCACACGAGAGTGCGATCCACGGCCTTTTCGGTATAAAAGTTGCGCCGCGCTGCCGAGTCCGCGATTTGCGGGCGGCGCTGGTCTTTGGCAACGCGCCGGGCCGTGGTTTTAGCTTGGCGGATCTGGGAAGATTTCACTTGAAGAGGCCGCAAAGTGCGGGGACTCAACTTGCTTTGACGCACCCGCCGCAGCCGGGATTGCCACGCGGCAAAAGGCCGGAACACCGTCACCAGGGTGGATTGCAGTTCTCCGGCCGCGAGCTTGGGCTCTTTCGTGACGATACGCCAGAAAAACCGCAGTAGGCCGAGTACCAGAACAATCAGCGGGAGGAAGATAAACAGCCACCAGGGTGCCGCCACCATCCAGTTGTGCAGCTGAGCGGTACGCCGGGCGGTAAAGGAACGCTTCGCATCGGACTCCAGCTTGCCGTTGGCTTCCACGTCGCGCCCGGTGGGGTCGAAGCTGCGGGCGGAACGGGCGGGACGCCCCCCATCGGGACCGCGCAGCCCAAAGTAGCCCGCCATCTTGTGATACACCACAGCGCGCGGCGCCACCACGACCCGATACCCGGCCAGGTGTACCCGCCGGGAAAACTCCAGGCCATCGCCGAAAGGGCCCAGGTGCGGGTCAAAACCGTCCAGGCGGCAAAACGTTTCCCAGTCCACCAGCATTCCCGCCGTGCCCACACCCAGCACGTCCTCGCGACCGTCATATTGACCCTGGTCGACCTCGCCGGTGTCCATTTCTTGCAAGCGCCGTCCGGAGCGGGTAGCGCGAATGCCGACCTCCACGATTTGATTGGCTTTGTCCCACAACCGCTGTTTCGCGCCGACGACTTTGATGGATGAGCCAGATTCTAGGACTTTCAGCTGTTCGGCCAGGCAGGAGGGAGCCGGGGCGGAGTCGTCATGCAAAATCCACAGGGCGTGAGGTTTACCCGGAGCGGGCGTGGGGAAATCGGGCTGAGCTTTGGCTTGGCGCAGCGCCTCGCCCAAGTTGGGGGCGCCGGGAGTTTTCAGTACTTTCGTGCCGGAGCGATGGGCTACTCCGGAACTGGAAACGTCGATGACGAACACCTGCTGTGGCGCCAGGGTCTGCCGAGACACCGCCAAAAGGGTCGCCGCCAGGTAGGGTGTCTCCCCGGAAGTGACGATGAGGGCGGTAACTGCAGTGTGCACAGAGTTAAGGATATTACGTCCCTATTGAGGTCAGGACGCACGACGCTTCAAACGACGGCGTTCCCGCTCGGACAAACCGCCCCAGATTCCAAAGCGTTCGTCGTTTTCCAGCGCATATTGTAGACACTCGGCCTTAACCGGGCAGCGAGAGCAAACGTTTTTCGCTTCACGGGTCGAACCGCCCTTTTCCGGGAAAAAAGCCTCCGGGTCGGTTTGCGCACACAGTGCCTGAGCCTGCCAGGCCAGCGGTCCATTGAGAATTTCGTCTATCTCTGGGGTTGCATCAGCGAAATCGAGATCGCCTTCACCAAACAGATTCCACAAGGACCCTTCACCTCATTCGCTCTGACAACTTCTGTAAATTTGGCGCCGCGTCTCAGGGACGCCAAAAGCGTTACCTCTAAGTTACACGCGTGTGATTCAATAGTTCAAGTGGTTTCAGGTGCCAAGTTTGGCTCAAGTATGCGAAAATCCACCAATTGCACAGCTTGAACGCAAATGTGAGATATGTCACATAGGCTCGACACGCCCGTGGAACGTTTGCCACAAAAACGGGTTTGGGACTAATTGCTGGCTCGCCTCAGGGAATGTCGGTCTGGAGCACGACCCCGGTTCCGGCAGCGTAGACCGGGACCTTATCCGCCCGCACAAACACGACTTCTCCCGGGTGCAGCACCAAACTGGCAGTCGCTCCGTCACGCAAGGTCGGAGTGCCTTCGAGGCCCAGAATCAGCCGTCCGCCGTGGCCGGGCAGCGCCAGTTCCCGCCCGTCCAGGCGGGTCACGGAAAACTCGAAATCGTCCACTGGGGCATAGAACACCTGGGTCGATTCCGTCACCCACTCCGGGGCGATGCGTACCGGCGGGGCGGCGACATAATCCAAACAGTTCAATAGCTCCTGACAATCCACGTGCTTCTCAGTCAGCCCTGCCCGCAGCACGTTATCCGAGCTGGCCATGACTTCCACCCCGAGCCCGGAGAGATAGGCGTGAATCCCGCCGGGAGGCGTAAACAGCACTTCCCCCGGTCGCAGGGTCACCGGGTTCAGCATCGCTGCCACCACCGCTCCGGCATCCCCGGGATAGGAACGCGCCAAACCCATAACGGTACGGTCCACCCGCACGGACGGCGAAGTCCCCGCCTGCAGACGGTCCGTCATCGCCGCCACCGTGGCCTCGACCTGCGCCGCTTGTGGGGTCGTATGCGGAGACAAGAGCCGATCCACCACCGTGCGGATACCCTCAGGGGACGTATTGTCCCGCAGCATAGACACGATTTGCACCGCTAGCTCCGTGTCCAAGTCAGCGAAGATCTCGATGATGCGCCGGGGCGCCCGAAACCCCGCCAGCGCCTCGAACTTCGTAATCGCATAGATGAGTTCGGGTTTATAGTTGGGGTCCTTGTACAGCCGCTGCGGGGAATCCAGCGGGATACCCGCCAATTCCTCGGCTTTGTAGCGGGCTGCGGCACGCTCCCGGTCCGGGTGGACCTGCAGGGACAGCGGGCGTTTCGGGGCGATGAACTTCATCAGGTAGGGCAAGCGCGGTCCAAAACGCTCCACCACCGAAGCCCCCAGAGTGCCCACGGGGTCAGCCGCAATCCAGTCCTCCAAAGTCAAGGGGTCCTCCTCGGGCTGACCCGACGCGTCGAGCAGGACCGAGGGCGACAGCTGGTGAGCGCCGAACCACACTTCTGCCAGCGTCTGACCGGGCGTACCGATGCCAAAGCGCTCCTGAATAGCCGTATCCGAGCCCCAGGTGTAACGTTTCTCAATCCCTCCGATGCGCTCCACGGCGTTTCCCCTTTCGTTTGCTTGGGATTAATTTTAGGGAGGTTTTCGCCGTTCATTAGTACTTTCGGGTGGGTTTTTGGTTGGTAGGCTTGGTTTCATGCGTGGAATTATTTTGGCCGGCGGGTCCGGCACTCGTTTGCATCCCATTACTTTGGGCACCTCGAAACAGCTGGTGCCGGTCTATGACAAGCCGATGGTGTACTACCCCTTAACGACCTTGATTCTGGCCGGGATTCAAGACGTCCTGGTCATCACCACCCCACACGATGCCCCGTCTTTTCACCGTCTGCTCGGCGACGGCTCCCAGTTCGGGATTCACCTGGAATATCAGGTGCAAGAGGTCCCCAACGGCCTGGCCCAGGCGTTCGTGCTGGGGGCGGACTTCATCGGTTCGGAAGAAGCTGCCCTGGTGCTGGGCGACAACATTTTCTATGGTCCGGGCATGGGCGACCAGCTGCAGCGATTTAAGGGCATAGATGGCGGAGCCGTGTTCGCCTACCACGTCCACAATCCCAAGGCTTACGGCGTGGTGGAATTCGATGAGAACTTCCGCGCCATTTCCATTGAGGAAAAACCCGCGCAGCCCAAGTCAAACTATGCCGTGCCGGGTCTGTATTTCTATGACAATGACGTGGTAGGGATTGCCCGAGATTTGAAACCCAGCGCCCGCGGGGAATACGAGATTACGGACGTCAACCGGGTTTACCTCGAAGCGGGGAAACTGCAGGTTGAGGTCCTGCCACGCGGCACGGCCTGGCTGGACACCGGGACTTTTGATTCCCTGGCAGACGCGACTGCTTTCGTGCGAACCGTGGAAAAACGCCAAGACCTGAAAGTGGGCTGCCCCGAAGAAGCCGCTTGGCGTCGGGGATTTTTGAGCGACGCGGAGCTGGCCGAACGCGCCGAGCCGCTGCGCAAATCCGGCTACGGGGACTACCTGCTGGGGCTGCTGGAAGCCTAGCGCCCCCGCGTTGTCAGAAATCGGGGATTAAATCGGGTTGCTGGGCTATATGACCAGCAACCCGATTTAATCGCGAAATAGCTACAACGGCTTTGTCTAGTGGCCCTGCTGAGCGTATTTCGCCTCAGTTTCGGCCTTGGCTGACCGCCACCAGTCCTCGTGGGCGGTGTACCAGTCGATAGTGTCACGCAGCCCCTCCTCAAACGAGGTAAATCGCGGGGTCCAGCCAGTTTCCTGACACAGCTTCGTGTTGTCAATCGCGTAGCGCCGGTCATGGCCAGGACGGTCCTTAACATGGTCGAAGTCGTCCTCGGGGAATCCCATCATCCGGTTCAGAGTTTGCACGACTTCCAGGTTGTTTTTCTCACCGTTGGCGCCAATCAGGTAGGTTTCACCCAAGCGGCCTTTCTCAATAATGGCCCACACAGCAGTGTTGTGGTCATGCACATGAATCCAGTCGCGCACATTCAAGCCATCGCCGTACAGGCGCGGGCGCACCCCGTCGATGCGGTTTGTAATCATGCGGGGAATGAACTTTTCCACGTGCTGATAAGGGCCATAGTTGTTTGAACAGTTTGAAATGGTCGCTTCCACCCCGAAGGAACGCACCCAGGCGCGCACCAGCATATCGGACCCCGCTTTTGAAGCCGAGTATGGTGAGGAGGGCCAGTAGGGCGTTTCGGGAGTGAACTTGTGGGGGTCGTCTAGCGCCAGGTCGCCGTAGACTTCATCGGTCGAGATGTGGTGCAGGCGCACGTGGTGGCGCCGGCAGGCCTCGAGGATATGGAAGGTGCCCACCAGGTTGGAATAAATAAACGGCGAAGGATCGACCAGCGAGTTGTCATTGTGAGACTCGGCAGCAAAGTGAACGACCAGGTCAGCTTCCTTCACGAGGGAGTCCACCAGGTCGCGGTCGGCCAGGTCACCGACCACCAGGTTCACCCGATCCAGCCCCGCAATCGAGTCCGGGTTACCGGCATAGCCCAGCTTATCCAACACCGTCACGGTAGCATCCGGGTAATCCTCCACAGTCGTGTGGACAAAGTTAGCGCCAATGAAACCGGCTCCGCCGGTGACCAAAACGTGCATGAAGTTCCTCCTTTATTTCAATGCTTTCCAGCCTACCTTGGCCAGGGTGGGTTTTAAAACCATCTTCTGTGCAAAAGTCTACCGCCCCCGGTTATCTCTGGCTCGTCTCTAGCCGGCTTGCCGAGGGGGTTAGCCCGCAAAGTTCTCGGCCTGGAGTATGACTTGCTAGACTGAGTGGGTCCAAAAATTCAAGGGGAAAATAGTTATGTCGAATGGTTGCCTGGTCACGGGCGGAGCGGGGTTTATCGGGTGCGCGCTATCCCGGCCGCTCGCTGAACGTTTTGACCGCGTGGTTGCCCTGGACAACCTCCAGCCTCAGGTTCATGCTCAGCAGGTTCGCCCGGCGGCGCTCGACCCTCGTGTTCAGTTGGTGGTCGGGGACGTGGCGGATGCGGCGGTATGGGATAGCTTGCTGCAAGATTTCCAACCCCAAGTCATCATTCATCTCGCGGCCGAGACCGGTACGGGGCAGTCTCTGCGCGAAGCGACCCGGCACTCCCGCACTAATGTGCTGGGCACCACCCAGATGACCGATGCTTTGGCACGGCGCGAGGCGATTCCGCAAAAAATTATTTTGACATCCTCACGGGCTGTGTACGGCGAAGGACGTTGGCACGATCAGGAAGGAAACTTCCGTTATCCGGGAATGCGCACCCACCAGATGCTGGCCGCCCAACAGTGGGATTTTGCTGGGCTGAAACCTACAGCCCAGAGCTCTCACGAGGTGAACCCCAGCCCCGCCAACGTGTACGCCGCCACGAAACTCTGCCAGGAAAACCTTTTGACCTCGTGGTGCGGCTCGATGGGAACCGAGTTCGTCAAGTTTCGGCTCCAAAACGTGTACGGAGTGGGGCAGTCCTTGACTAATCCCTACACCGGGATTGTGTCCATGTTTACGCGATGGGCCAAAGCCGGGAAAGCCCTGCCGGTCTACGAAGACGGAGCAATCATCCGCGATTTTGTCTATATAGAGGACACCGTGGCTGCGATTATGGCGGGCATCGACCAAGGCACGAACCGGTATGCCTACGATATCGGCACCGGTGTGGCCACCACTATACTGGAACTCGCGCAAACCGCCGCAGCCTATTACGGGGCTCCCGAACCGGTCATCACCGGAGAATTCCGGGAAGGCGACGTTCGCGCCGGATGGGCCGATATTTCCGCGGCCCGCCGGGAACTCGGATGGGAACCGAAGATAAGTTTGCAGGAAGGCATTGCGAGACTGTGCCACTGGATTGACGGAGGCGCTCTTGAGTAAATCAGACACCAGTCCCACTCCCCCAGCTGTGAAGAAATCCGAGTTTCGCCACACTATGGCTCTGGTTTGGGTGTTGGCAAAAAGAGAGATTTCTGCTGAGTACAAGGGCACGGCGTTGGGTAGGCTGTGGTCCCTGATTAACCCCTTGGCGACAATCGCGGTGTACGCCGCTATTTTTGGGGTTATTTTCCGCGGCGGTGTCGAGCCCGGAATTAACTCTCACGTGCAGTCCTTCGCCCTGTACATCGGGATTGGAGTGCTGTGCTGGGGGTATTTGTCGCGAGTCATTCTCAATGGCATGAACGCTTTTATGTCCAATGCCGGGCTGCTGACGAAAGTGTATTTCCCCCGATATGTCTTGATTTTGGCCTCGACGCTGGCGCAAACGTTCAATTTCCTGTTCGAGTTGCTGGCCTTGCTAATCGTGTGCGCCCTGGTGGGAGGGCCGCTCGTGTTCCTGTACGTGCCTTTCCTGGTGCCGGTATTAATCATCACCGCGGCCTTTGGGACCGGTTTAGCGCTCATGTTGGGGATTGCCACCGTTTATTTCCGCGACATTTCCCACCTGTGGGAAATCTTTACCCAAGTGTGGATGTACGCCTCCGGGGTCGTGTTCCCGCTCTCGATGCTGGTAGCGGCCCAGGATTCCCTGTATGAAAAAGGAATCAGTTTCAACGGTCAGCCGCTGCCCTTGGACATTATCTTTCGCATTAATCCTGCCGAGCTGCTTTTGGAAGCGTACCGGGCCGTTTTCTATGACTTCACCGCCCCGCCGCTGGAAGTTTGGCTAGGCTCTATCGCCTGGACCCTGGTGAACCTGCTGTTCGGTATCCTCATCTACCGAAAGTTCCAGGCTCGAATCGTGGAGGAAATCTGATGCCATCCACTGTCTCCCCCCATGACCCAGAAATCGCTATCAAGGTTGAAAACGTCTCGAAAACGTTTCGCGTCTATCACGACCGCAACCAGTCCCTGAAACGCCGGCTGCTGTCAGGGCGCAAAAATCGTTTTGAGGAGTTTCAAGCCCTGCAGGATGTGTCGTTAGAGATTCCGGTGGGTTCCACTTTCGGCCTGCTCGGCAAGAACGGTTCGGGCAAATCCACCCTGTTAAAGTGCATCGCCAAGATTCTCGCCCCCAACCAGGGCAGCATCACCTCTCATGGACGCATGGCAGCCATGCTGGAGGTTGGATCCGGTTTCCACCCCGAACTGACCGGGCGGGAAAACATCTATTTGAATGGCACGATTCTGGGGATGAGCCGTGCCGAGATAGACCGTAAATTTGACGAAATCGTGGATTTCTCCGGGGTAGAGCGTTTCATTGACCAGCCGGTTAAGAACTATTCCTCCGGTATGTACGTGCGTTTGGGGTTTTCGGTAGCTATCCACGTGGAACCCGAAATTCTGCTGGTCGATGAAATCCTGGCGGTAGGGGACTTGGATTTCCAGGAAAAATGTCTCGACAAGTTCACCCAGTTCCATGACGAAGGGCGCACCGTAGTGGTCGTTTCTCACGCTCTGGATCAGATGCGCACCTTCTGCAGTCAAGCGGCTTGGCTGAATAACGGCAAAATCGTGGCTGTCGGCAACGCTATGGATGTGGTCGATCGCTACGCCAACACCGCCCACGGCGCCGAAAAAGTCGAAGGCGGCGGAGTCCGTTTTGGTTCGGGTGAAGCCCAAATAACCAAACTCGAGTTATTGGGAGAAACCCCGGATAGCTCTCGCCAAGCGCAGCAAGTCAGCCAAGGAGTGCGCGTCCACACTAATGAAAAGGTCACGATGCGTATCCATTATGAAGCCAAAGAGACGATTAAGCGTCCCGTTTTCGGGGCTTCTATCGACACCCGCGAAGGGGTCTGGGTCTGGGGCTACACCTCCCTGGACGATGGGTATGTGCCAGAGTCGATCCCGAAGGGAACGGGCTATATTGACATTGTCGTCCCCCGCTTGCCGCTGCGCACCGGGGCATATTATCTCTCGGCTTCAATCCAGAATTTCGAACTGACGAACATCATTGATGCCTGGCAAAAGGCTGTGGCGTTCAAGGTCACTCCCTGGGCGGGAATGGAGTCGGCGGGCATAGTGACGCTGAATTCGCATTTTGCGAACTTGACCCCGCCACAACCGATGCTGGAACTGCCCACGCGCGATACGGACTATTGGACCCGGATGACCGGCGAGGACAACTCTGAAGATTCAGGCGAGCCGGAGGCAAACGCCTAACCTACCACTGGCTACCCCAATCAAGTCAGTGTTCACACAGTTACGAGGCGGAACGCTCCGGGTGGCGGATCTTCCGAATCAGGCTCATAATCAGCCGATGAACATGGAACAAAACGAACCCGACCGCCCCCGACAGCAAACAGAGCACCAGGAAAGCCACGTACTTCCACCCTTGTGAAAAATCTTGAATCGGAAAACGATTAAACGCCTCCGCGATAATCACGTGGTGAACCAGGAAGATGGCGTAGGAGTATTTCGAAATCCAGTTCACAATCTGGGTAACGCCCCAGACTTCCAGGTATTTGCCGATGAACACCAGAACCGTGAAAGCCGAGATGCCCACCAAGGTCACCGCCAGGCGGTCGGGAACCTCAGCGAAACAAAACGCTGCGAGAATCAAGATACCGACCGCGGGAATGAGCGCCCACGGGGAGACCTTTTTCCAGTAGGTGGCAAAGTACATGCCAAACAGCAGCTCTGGGATGCGGAACGGCAACAATACCGCCGTTGAGTAGGGCAGCGGGTGCAGTTGCCAGAAAATCATCGCGGCAGCGTATATCCCCAGACCGAGCACAGCAGTCGCCCAGGGATGCTCTTGCACCCCCCACAGCATGAGGGGAAAAACCAGATAAAAGATGACGATGAACCCCAGGAACCATTCCCCCAAAAGGTACATGGTCGGCACCCCGAAGTTAGCCACGAGGCCGTCCATAGCCATAATCGTCAGCGGAAAAGACCGGTAAGGCAGCGGGCCGACATTTGCCCTGTACACCAGGAACCGCAGAGTAAAGAAAACCGCGTAGGCAATCCAAAACATGGGGTAGATACCCAAAAAACGTTTCTTAAAGAACAGTTTTAAATCGAGGGGACGCCGGTAAGTCACCGTCAGGGCAGTGCCAGAAATCATCAAGAACAGGGAAACACCCAGGTCGCCAACATAAATATGGAACGGGTGATTGGTAATAATCCATCCCGAGGCGGTGAAAAACGGGTTGTTGAAATGTGTCAACAAAATCAGCAAAACACTGAAAGCTCGGACGAAATCCAAATAGAACAGCCGCTTCTTTTTGGCTGGTTCACGGGTGTTCGGAGAATTTGAACTGGTCGGGGAAACTTCTGAAAGTCCGCTGGTTTCGTTCATAGACCGCGCTTCCGATCCATGCGTTCCCGGTATTTGCGGCGCATCTCGACGTAGGTCTGACGCGGCAGGATTTTGCGCAACACCCGCACGTACAGCTTTCCCTTTCCGAAAACAGTGAAGGGCAATTTGTCGGCATAGTTCATGTTCTTGACGTAATAGGCCAGATTCGTCAGTTCGATACGCGAGAACTCATCGGAGAAACAGTGCGCGGAAAAGTAGCCGGCAGATTGCGCCACGTAGGCATAAGCCCGTTCTATCGCGTGCAAGATGGTGCCGTCAGTGTTGTTGGGTTCGGGCGGGAAATCCTCCCACTGCCAGTCCCGGTCATATAGCGGAGCCAACGCGGCGGGACGGAACCAGAACATGGTGCCCAACGGGGCTATGGGCTCAACGTCCTTTGACAGGGGGACCTGGCATCCCAAATCGTTGAGAAGTTCCACAGTGTTGTTATAGTTCAAGCCCCAACTCGTGTAGATATAGGGCGCAAAATAGTCCGCATGGTTCGGAGGCGGCGGGAACATCATCCCCAAGCGTGGCTCTTGACGGAACTTATCAATCAGATTGGCCACATATTCCCTGGTGGCAAACATGTTCTCAAAGCACTTCAACGCAAAACCGTCACCAATCGAGCCCTGGCTCAGCTGGGTGACTTTCTTGTCGTGAGCAAAGCACACCAGGTCGTAATCATTGATGATGTCCTTGACCCCCACCAGCAGCGCGGACACGTCGCGGCCGCGATTCTCGATGAGGCGAATAATCACGTTGTAGGGAAGGTCCTGGGTCGCTTCCCGAACTTTCGCCGCTTTTTCCTCACCGCCGACCGTGATGATGATGTCGGTGCCGGTAGGCATAGTCGACACATAGGCCAAAAGTTTGGGCAGTATATCCAAGTAATACACGTGCAACACCATGGCGATTTTCAAATCGGGGGCGTTTTCCACGCAGGGCGGGTTCACCGCGCGGGTGGGGAACACGTAGGTGAGCTTCAGATTGTTCACCAGGTTCATGAGGTTCATGGTCCTCAGCGCATTGTTCCAAATCAGGTTCACATCGTAGTCGGTGTGGTCACGCAGATATTCATAGAGGTCACGAGTGTCCTGCCCGACTGACTGCATCAAAACGTCACGGTAATCGTGAAAGAACGAACGGCGCTTGAAAATCGGACACCGTTTTTCCTTAATGATTTTCACTGGCGAAAACATGATGGGAGCAAAGTTATAGCCCTGTAAATCCTCAGTGTTGACATACACATCAGATTTAAAACCAAGTTGCTCAAAACGCTTTGTGAAGGGAATCTCGTGTTTCCCGACCGAATCGTCATAATCCTTGATAGTTGGCAAATCGCGCCAATAGTCTTGGAACACCTGGGCGGTAATCAGGGAACGACGATAGGCGTGGAAATGCGACTGGATGTGACGCGGAATGTAGCCTTCCGGGGTCGTGCCGAAAGGATCCATGGGGTATTCATGAAACCAGGTGATGCCCCAGAAATCGATATCTCGCTGATTCATCTCGGTGAACATTTCCGAGAAAGGATAGACCGGACCCATAATCGTGGCATTGAACATGATGACTTCATCGAACTGCGCCAAATGGTCCCACCCGGTTGTCTCCAGGGCGGTTTTGTAGGCCCAAGCGTCGAGCCCTTCGTTCTCACGTACAATCAGCCGATCCGACCAGGACTCGAATTTCTCCCGACCCGCCTGATTCAGCGCTCCGTTAACCACAATGCACAGTTCGTCAAGGTTTTTCCGCATGTCGAGGACCATCGTGTCAACGTAGTCGTCGACCACCCCGTCCCGATCATAGAAAAAGAAAATCCCGAACCGCTTGGGGTTTTCCGGCATGACAGTCATGTTTCACCTTCCATAATTTGCCTGTTGCTGAGGCGAGCCCAATCCCCAGGTCACCCGGTTGCTTTCCCGAAATGCTGGCTGATTCACTAGGAAACGATGGGGGCTTCGCCCGCGGCCGCCAGGATTTCGGTAATCTTGTCAGGATTTCCCCACTCGCCCGGAGAATCATAAGGGCGGTCGGGGTAGGCACCATAGTCGAGGGTGATGTCGAGATTGTTTTCCTTAATGTAGGACTCCACACGCTCAGCGAGGGACTGCGGTTTGCCAGTGCAAACGTTGATGATGCCATCCACAGCGTCCTGAGTGGCGGCAACGGCAATCTGACGTGCCAGTTCGTCTACGGTGATGAAGTCGTAAAGGTTCTTGCCCATAGTAAAGGGAAAGTGCTTTTGCCCGGCCTGGCCGGCTTTCAACAGTTTGGAAAAAATCGAGTCACCGCGTAAATCGTCACCGGTGATGTAGTAGGCACGCAGCCACTGCACCTGAACATCATGCTGTTTAGCCGTCAGGAAAGTGAACTGGCGCAACGCATTTTTCGCAATGCCGTAAAGCGACTCGGGGTTGCAGTTAGCGGTTTCATCAATAGCGCCCTCCCAATAACCCACTTCGTGCATGGTCCCCATGGTGGCAAAGTGCTTTAAGCCGCCTTTAAAGAGGTTCTCGGTGAAATGCATATGCGCCGCAAGGTCATCGATATGGCTGGCGGAATTGTGTTTGAATCCATCGCGCCAAGCCATGTGCAAGACAATCTCGGGACGGCCAATCTCATCATAGATAGTCGGCGACCCCGAAAAAATATCCGCCTGCACCACGGTAGCCCGCGGGTCAATCCCGGAGGTGACGCGGTCTATGACTGAAACCTCATGACCGCGCTCTAACAACTTCACGACAACGTGCCGACCAATGTAACCGCCAGCACCAGTAACCAGAATCTTCTTTCCCACGCCCCAATGCTACCAGCGCCATACCCGGCTTACCCAAATAGCTCCCAGTTTCGTTAGACTAAATGTGTTGGATATTCCAGGAGGAATCTTGAGCAAAGTCGCTGTCGTAACCCGTACCCACAACCGCCCCTTGTTCCTGGCTCGTGTCTTAAAAACCGTGGCGGAACAAACGTTTTCGGATTATGTGCATCTCATCGTGAACGATGCGGGCAGTCCGGATGCTGTCAGGGCTGCCGTAGCGCAGCTGCCCGCAGCTGCGCAATCTCGGGTCGAAGTCATTAACAACGAAGTGTCTCGCGGCCGCGAGGCGGCGGTTAATCCCGGTTTTTCCCGGGCTGGCGAAATGGGCGTGACCTATGTGGCAGTGTTGGACGACGACGATAGTTGGGAGGCGGATTTCCTCACGGACTGCGTCGCTTGGCTGGATAGCAAGCCGGATTACGTTGGGGTCGCTACGCGCACCACCTTGGTTTACGAAGAAATAAACCGGGAGGGCAACGCAGTGGTTGAGCTTCGCCGCGGCCCGCTGGCTCCAGATAAACATACCGTTGCTTTGGAGGACATTCTGCAGGTCAATTGGGTGCCCCCGGTTTCCCTGCTGTTCCGCGCTGAAACGTTGCCGAAACTCACGGGTTGGCGCGAAGATTTGCCGGTTTTGTCCGACTGGGATTTTTTCCTGCGCATGCTTCTGTTGGGACCGGTGGGATTCATCGACTCACCCTTGGCGAACTGGCATCACCGAGCTAACGCTGTCGGCGATGATGGCAATTCGGTGGTGGTGGCCGCACAGGATCACAATGATTTTCACGCCATTATCCGGGACCAGGCTCTGCGCGAAGCGTTGACCTGCACCGCGTCCCCGAGTACGCAACCCGATTTGAAAACTTTGGCCCAGCCGCTTTTGCTGGCGCATTACGCCAAAGCCCTGCGAGAAGAAAACGAAAGATTAACCCAGCAGCTTAAGGAGCTACAGCTCCATCAGCGGGAGCGCAACGAGGAAATCGTGCGCTATTTTGACGAAAAAACAGAACGCCTGAGCGCTCAGCTCGGAGAGGTCGGCGAATCCGTTTTGCTGCTGCACGAGCGGATGAACTCGATGGGTTTCAAGGCGCGGTGGCGCCGTCTATTTCATCGCGGCTGAGTTTGCTCCGCAGGCCTCGATTTTATACACCGTGGCTTCACCTAGCTGCGCGACCGGAGCGAAACCGCTGGTCACATCCACGTTGTGCAGGCCGGGGTAGGTAAAGTCACCTGCGGACACTCCCGTGGCATCGGCGTAGTAGTGGGTGATTTGTTCCTGCCGAATAATGGCGCAGACCTTGGGGTTCGTGCCGATTTCGCGGAAGTGGTCGGCCAGGTACTTGCGGTTTGCGTCAAAGGCCGACCCGGACAGCTGCAGGTAATAGGTCGGTATGCCCGTGACGGCGTACAGGAGGCCTTCTCCGGCGGAGGGATCGCCGATGACCAGGGAGTCTTGCGGCAGCTGGAGGTTGGACATGGCAGAGAATTCTTCGCTCGACACCCACGGGGCGTGGAATTGGGAACCGGGCACGAAGGCGATGGTGGCCAGCAGTACCCGGTCAGGATAGAACCGTGGAGCTATCGGAGCGGCCGCCATCCCAGCGAGCAGGACCGTGGTGAGGGAGGCGACCCCGACACGCGCCGCGAGAACTCGTGACGGCACCGCGCGGGACAGAACGACCGCGAGTTCTCCTACCGCGCCCGCCGCGAATACGGGCAGGAACACGGCAATCCCGGATCCGATACGGTCATAAGCCCCGTACCACAGGCCGGTGAGGATGCTGAGCGGCCCCATCGACACTTTTGTGGCCGCCACCAGGACCAATATCCCGGTAACAATCGTCGCCAGCCGCAGGTCGCGGCATTTTGCGGTGTACCAAACCAGGCCTAACAGGCTGAGCAGGCCCAAGGGAAGTGGCAGCCACCAGGGGTCTTGATAGATTTGGCTCAGGCCGAGCATGGCCGCGAGCGCCCGCAAGGTCTCCAGATTGTCCCCGGCTTGGGTGGCCCGCGCCCCGATTCCCAGCCGAGCCAGGCCGAGGGGCACCACCAGTCCCCCCGCCAGGGCTGCTAAGACAACCCCCAACCACCACCACGGCTTGAGTTGGCGTTTCACGACCGCGTTCAACAGGCAGGCGAACACGGCCAGACAGAGGAAACCGAAAATGGAGGGGTGGGCATGAACGGCGGCGAAAATCACCAAAGCACCCAACACGGTCTTGGGGAAAAATCGCGCCCAGAGCCGCGAGAGGGTGACATCCGGGGCCTCGCCCGCATGCCAAGTCGCCAAAGTATCCACCGATCTCAGGACGACCCACAGAGCCAGGGGCCACCACATGACCGCCAAAATGTAGGGGTAGAGGGATTGCAAAACCCCGAGGTAGTAAGGAAAAACCAGGGGCCAGGGGCTCAGCAGGACCGCCAGGGGGACACTGGGGTGGCGCTGGCCAAAGGCGTATTGGGCCAGCAGGGCGACTCCGAGCGGCCACGCGGTGAGAGTGAGGGCCATCAGCAGGGCGTTGGATAGGAGCGTGGGGGTGGCGTAGGGGACAAAGAGGCTCAGCAGCGTTGCCCACTGGGCCGGGTAGTACACGCCCTGACGGCCGGGATACAGCGAGTCCAAGGCCCCTTTCCAGGCGGCACCGCCGTCCTCGGCCACAACCCGCACCGAGGAATAGTGGAACATCGCATCGAAGGATTGCGAGGGAGCTGCCAGTATCGGCAAGGTTTGCACGAACGGTAGCAGTTGGATGATGCCGGCCGCCACCAGAGCCAGGACCAGCGAAATCACGAACCAGATCCGCGACACAGAGGCATCGGAGGCCACCGGGCGCGCCGGCATCTGCGCAATCATGGCGTGTCCTCCCCGCGGCTGGCGCCTCAGGGAATACACCCGTTTAGAGCAGACTACGGCCACCAGGAACACCAAGAAAGGCCCGACTACCTGCAGGTTCCACGGAATATGCAGCCAGGCCAGGACCTGACCGATTACGGCCAGAATACCGGCGGTAATCGGGGCGCCCAGAGCGAGGGCAGGCAGGAGGCGGAAACGCGCAGCCAAGGCCAGGAGAAAACCGGGAAGAATCAGGATAACCGCCAGTACGGCTATACACAGCAGGAATGCCGTCATCGCGCCGATCCCGATTCTGACGCAGGCGACTCGCCTGACATGGGGGGCGCTGTCAAAGGGGCGGGCATTGAACCCACGCCAGCACGCAGTGCTCGCAGGATTGTTGCGGCGCGCTGGGCCCGGTCACGGGTCAGTCGCGGGGCAAACACCAGGTTGAAGGCCACAAATTTCGCCAGCCACACCGCGTAACCCAGCCGCCAAGTCGCCGGTATCGGGGCGATGCCACGAATCAGCCAGCACGTGTTGCGCACCAGGTAGAACACTCGGAACGGCGAGTGAACATGTACGACTTGGGCGCGACCCGGAATCTTCACGACATCGTCGCCGAGCTGGTGGTCAATAGTCGCCCCGGTCACCAGGACGGTGCCGCGGCCAGCCGCGTTGGCTCGGGCGGACCATTCCAAATCTACGTGGTCAATGAACATGTCCGCGTTCATCGGCCCCACGGCTCGCCAGGTTTCCACTGGGACGTACAGCCCGGAGGCAATGAGGAAAGCCGCGGGCAGGATGCCCCCGTCGGAGAGATCCGCGGACGCCTCGCGCAAGGCCTCGTCCGGGTAGCGGCGCGGCCCGAAGCGGGTAAAGCGGTAGGCCAGTACGTCTCGTTTGCTCGCATCGGTTTCGCGTTGGTCAAAAGCCAGACCGCCCAGCGCCCCGATGTTGCCAACCACACGCCCGTAAGCCTGTTCGATTTGTGCCACGTAATCGCTGGCGAACACCGAGTCGTGGTCAAAGAACAACAGCGCGGTTGCGCCGTGGCGGATGGCGTGGCGGGCGCCGAGGTTTTGGGCCGCCGCGATGCCGAGGTTGCGCCCGAGTTCCAACACCACTACCCCGCGTTTGGTCCAAGCCTGCCAGTATTCGTGCAGTTCCGCAGGGGGTTCCGGGGTGTTATCGACTATCAACACCTGTTGAACCTGGGTTTGTAGCGAGGCGATGACCGCATCGAGCCGAGCCATATCGGGCGCATAAGCCACCCCGATTGCCCACACCTGTTTTTGTGCTGTATCTACCATCCCTGACAGTTTAACGCATCACAACAAACGACATTGAGTAGCGGACACAAAGCCGGTCAACCAGGAAAAAACATGACCCCCTCAGGCGCAGCGACACAAAACGCCACCACAGTACCGGTTCCCTTGTGACAGCGAACAAACAACAAACTAAGCGGGAACGGAACCAGTTAGAATAAAAACCGGTTCGACCCTCACTCCTGCAAACGTTAACGGTCTATTTTTGAGAGGTGTTTGCCATGAAAAAGCTAAGTGGCTCCGTCTTGGCGCTGTTGTGCCTTTTAGCGCTGGGTTCCTGCGCGAATCAGTCCGAACACTCCACTGCCAGCAAGACACCAGAACAGTCTGCCGCCACACCTACCACCACTGCACCTGACATCGCTACTCCGCCGCCCGTAATCCCCACTCCTACCGAATCGGGAAATTGGAAAGCAAACCTGCCCACCAACGACTATGGCGAATATCTGCTCTCTAGGGTTTCAGCAGACAGAGTTATTGACGAGAACGACGTTGATTTCACGGACTGGGTTTGGAATCACCTGGCTCAATATGACGGTAAGCACAAAATACTGGCCGCCGCCTACGTAACCGGATTCGACCCCGACAAAAAACCCGAGGTCAAACTGTATGAGGGTTCCCTCACGACTTTAGGAAAAGACCTGGCCAAAGCCGATGAATCACAGGTTCTCGCCCCCGGGGAAGGTTGCCTACTGTACTACGAGGAGCACCCACAAGTGTGGATTCTCACCGATGACGGGTCAATCTATCAAGTGCGCTGGCCTCGGGATCGCTGCGAGCACAACATGGAAATGGATACCAAGTATCCCTTCATCTCCTCAAAAATATTCGGATAGGGTTAGCGACCCAAAGACGCCACGTAATCCAAGGTCGCCTGGTAGTCCGGCAGTAAGCCCTGTTCACGAGCCTCGGCCAGGCTCGGCGCGGCCGTGTCCTTTTCCGAAAGAATGACTTGCAGCGGCCGGCCCGCCAAGTCACAATCCGGCCACTTCAGCGCCACCTCGGGGTCGACCGGGGAAACCCCGTGTTCGCGTCCCGGATTGTAGCCCGCCGAACACAGGTAAACCACGGTGGAATTGTCCTCCAGCGCCACGAAACAGTGCCCCAAGCCCTCCGAAAGGTAGATGGCCCGGCGATGTTCGCCCTCCAGCAGCACCGAATCCCACTGACCAAACGTGGGGGAACCCACGCGAATATCGACCGCGAAATCCAACACGGCACCGCTCGGACACATCACGTACTTGGCCTGGCTAGGCGGCACTTCCGCGAAATGAATCCCGCGCACCACCCCGGCTTTTGAAATGGAGCAGTTCGCCTGCACCAGGTTTAGCGGATGTCCCACGACCCCGGCGAACTCGTCCATCTTGTACATTTCCATGAACGCCCCGCGCTCATCGGGGAACTGTTTGGGGGTAATCTCCCAAGCGCCGGCAATTTTTAGTTCGCGGTATTCCATCGTGTATTCCCTCCCTAGTCGGTGGCTGTTTCAGCCAACAATAGTTTAGTGGGTTTTTCCGCGCCCGCTAAGCAGCTCAGGCCGGTTAGCGGGCAAATCCACTGGCCGCCATGGTTTCGGCATAGACCTCATCGTATTCCGCGGCGATGGCGGTCGGCGAGTAGCGGTCCCCGACAGTTTCAGCGACTTCGCGGGGCTCCATCGTGGCGGTAGCAGCCTGCAGCTCCTGGCAAGCCTCAGCCCAAAACTTCGAGTTCTTTTCCGTCACGATGCGCACGACCGGTTCGGTATCCGCGCTAATCCACTGCAAATCGCGGGCGCCTTCACCCAAAACCAGGGGCCGACCCGCCAGGAGGGCCTGGAGGGCGGGCACGTAAAAGTTTTCCTCCTTGGTGGGGCCAATGAACAAATCCGCGGCATTGAGGGCTTCCATCACTCCGACCTCGTTGGCGGAGACAAAACGCACGTACTCCTCCAGTTTCAGATCCTTAATCTTTTCCTGACTCCGAATCTTCGCAACCCCTTCACCGACCCAAGTCAGGGTCGCGTCCACCCCGGCGGCGCGTAATGTTTTCACCGTGCGAATCGCCACTTCCGGCTGATGTTTCGCGTTGACCGCACCAACCGAAACCAGGCGCAACTGACCCGCCACGCGCGGGCGTGGGACAAACTCGTTATCAGCGGGAACAGAACTTTCTACCCCCTCGAGTGGCGGCAGCGAAGGATACAGGGGGGACGGCACAATGTAGGGCACCGCGGCGGTGTAGGACGAGAATCGCCGGGAGGCAATATCCTCGAGCATTTTTACCGCCGGGGCAATCAAACCGTCCGGACGCAGCAGGATTTCCTCCACCGGCAGGATTTCCTGAGGCCAGTCCATCGGGCTGGTCAGCTGCCACGGCTCGGTATGCACCCAGGCACATGCCAGCTGTTCTTCCTCTCGCTCGGGCAACCCAAACGGAATCAAGGAACGCTGATTCATCGTGTGAATAATGTCGAAACCTGGAGCTAGGGCGTAAACAACTTGAGCAGCGCGTTCGAAGTCCTCCGGGGCGCGCATTGCATTGGGAAAGCCCCGCACTTCCACGTTGGCATCCACGTAGTGACTTTCCTCACTGCCAGCCGCTTCAGAACGCAAATGCACCACCGTCACCTGGTGATTCATCCCGATAGCCTGGGCATTCATGCGCACAAACACGCCGGTGTTGGGAGATTCAATCGTGGGATATTCAGTAGTAACAATGGCAACCTTCATACTGTCCATTATGTCTCATTACTTCGGCCGGGTTGCCGGTTCTGGTCTACTGACTGGTATTGACTGGACAAGCGCGGAGGGTGCGAATCCGCTCAGCGCACGTGCCCGGGGCAGGTGTCGTAGTTGACGCGATACAGGCGCTGGCCGATGAACTCGTAGTCCCCCGTGTCCACCACGTTTTCCGCAATCTTTCGAAGCATGTGCTGGGGCGGGCGAAACTTTACATTCGGTTCTTTCCACATCCAGATGTAGGTGCCGTATCGCGAGCCGGCCGCAGAAGTGTCGTTGTCCGAGTAATAGTGGGTCACCCCTTGTTCCTTTAGATAGTCACAAGTTTCGGGGGAAATTTGGCCGTCATAGAGGTCTTTCGTGACTTCCAGGGCTCGCCCGGTGGGGTAGCTCATGGCGGGACGCACCACGTGGACTCCACCCAAAATCCACCAAAACGGGGTGCCAATCTGCGGAGCGCCCCAAATGACGGCATCGCGCGGCAAAGTCGGAGCCACCCGTTCGATGAACGCCTGTTCTGAGGCCGTGACCATCGTGCCGCGAACGATGACCGCCGGATCGTAGGAACCGTCGATAACCGTGAGGCGTCCCCCCACGGTCCCTCCGCATCCGCTGACCAGCACCACCGCGGCAAGTGACCACGAAAACCACCGATAGGCCTGCGGGCGCGACACCCAACGAGGCATGGCGACGAGCCGTTCCAAACCGCGCGACAGGGCTAGTGACCCCAGAGGATAGGCACACATCAACACCAGCGGGGCAATCCGACCGGACTGCAGATACCACGGCGCCGTGAGGTAGTATCCCGGCCACACCGGCCCGGCCGCCAGCAGGAAAAACGCCGTGCTCACGACTAGCCCGCCTACCAGCCACAGCAGTCGGCGCTGACGCACCAACCACACGCTTGCCACCACCGCTGCCACCGTATAAATCGCGCCACCCAGCCCGAAACCCGCAAAGAACGGGCCTTTCGGGTAATCCACCAACAGCCGCCAGGTCATGTCCCAAGTGTGGTTATGCGGGTTGGCAAACTTCGACATGGAAACCAGGCGAGGCACCATCACCAGCCAAAACCCGACCCCCAGCACGGCCGCAATGGCCAGCGGCACGAACAGCTTTACCACTCGGGACACCTGCCAGCCCCGCCACCAGCGCCACCCCAGCACCAAGGCCGGCAGGAACATCAGCAGCACCAAGTTGAACACCGCAGCCGGGTGGGTGCAGCCCAGACCGGCCAGTCCCACCAGCCAACCCAGGCTCATCCACGGGGCGAGCTGGGAGGACAGCAGACTGCGGCGGAGGCTTCCGCGGACTTTTTGCCCGCAGCGCCGTGCCGTTTGGCTGGCAGAAGGGGTGTCTTCGGGTGTGTCGGGAGAGGTTCCGGCAGTCTCGTGGCGAGGATACTTCACCGGGGCGGGGCGCAGACGATAGATGGCCACGGCAAAAATCACCATGCCCGGGGTTGCTATAAGCGAGAAGGTGTAGGGCGGGGTGGCCAGGTTCGCCATATAGTTGGCGGTGAAGGTCGAGCTGGTGGCCGCACCCAAGGCAGTCAGGGCCGCGGTGGTTCGGCTGACCTCGCCCGCGCCTTTCCAGGACGTCAGCGCCAATAGGGCAAACAGCCCCAGCACGGCCGGCCACAGCACCAGCACGGCCGTCATCGCGCCCGCGTAAGACTGTAGCGGGGAGCCGGGCAGCAGCGCCACCAGGTTATGGAAGATATTGGGGTAATACGCCCCGACCCCTTCGTTCATGGGAGCCAACGTGACCCAGGGGCTGGCGGAGGCAAACTCACGCGTATAGCGAATCCCGGACAGGTGAAACACCACGTCCCAGGTTTGGGGCACCCGCGTCGCCAAACGGGTCGCTACCAGGTAGGGCAGCGCCGACAGCGCGGCGCAGCCAGCGAAAACTGCCCACAGACCGCCAGAAACGCCGGTAGAAGGAACTCGGGGCCAGACGGCTCTTGACTCTCGGCGCAACGTCCACAGCCTACCCACCACGAAAGGCAGACAGATGAGCACCAGCAGCGGCAACGCCAGCCACGCCCGCCACGGCAGGTGCAGCCCGATGGCAATCCAAGTCGCCCCGGCCCACACTCCCAAGCTCACCGCCGGAGCGGCCACAACGCGCAAAGCCCCGTGAACCCCCAAACCCCACAACACCGTCAGCCCCGGCGCCAGCAGGTAGACCAGGGCTACCAGTGTCGCGCCGGCCAGTACCAAAACGTCAGTCACCGTGGGCGGCTCCTTTCGAGCCAGCGATTGGTGGGGTTTTCAGGAAAGCATCGAGGATTTCGTCAATGACTTTCGACTGGGATTGAAAAGACAGCGGGTCGGCGGCAGCGGCGGCGGCTTGCTTGTAGCCGGTAATTGCTTGGGGGGTCAGACTTTGCAGGGCAGCCACGATGCTGGGCACACTGAAATCCTCAGAAACCACCCCGAGCCCGTATTCATTGACCACGTTGACCATTTCGACTGTTGGCCCGATTGCTACGGCCAGCCGGGCTTGGACAAAGTCGAAAAGTTTATTCGGCAAGGTCAAGCGGGCGTTCGTGTGCGTGGGGGGAATCCAGAAAACGCCTACATCATAAGCGTTGAGGGTGGCCGGCAGTTCAAAGGGCTTCACCGGATCATGGAAGCGAATCCGCGGGTTGCTCCCCGCGACTTCGCGCAGTTTTTCCAGGTAAGCTCCTCCGTCTCCGGCAGGAACCAGGTACAAATCCAGAGTGAAACGCGATCCGGCTTGGATGGTGGCCTCAATCATGGCTTCGATGTTGCGCCCGAATACCGCCCCGCCGGAATGCACCAGGCGGATGACGCCGTCAGGTACGGGCGTGGGTTGCAAATCCGCGTAGGGAGCCGCGTTCATCAACAGGCGGGGTCGCACCCCGTAATGGCTCTCATAAAGTTTGGCGATTTCGGTTCCGACCGTGGTCGCGGCGGCAGTTTGGGGCAAATATTTCCGGCAAATGTGCTCCATTAGGGGTTTGACCAAGATTCGCCACGAGGCAATATGCGTGCGCTCCCCCGGAGCCCATTCGTGGAGGTCAGCCCACACTGGAGCCTGGTTGTGCCGGGCGATTGCGAAAGCTAGGGGCAGGGCTCTAGCGTCGTTGGCGACGATGGCGTCAAAAGTCCGGTCTGATAGAGCCCGTAATGCGTACCGGTTTCCCGGTGCCGCCAGTTCTGCCTGGTTATGCAGGTGCAGGGCCAGCTGCAAAACCCCCAGAGGGGTTTGCGGCAAAGATTTCGCCGAGTCGGGCACTTGGATATGTTCGCTAACATAGTCGGGCTTTGGCCCGTAGCCCAAGCTGGTGACGTGACCGTGTTTGGCAACCACGCTAATCTCGCGCAGTACTCGCGCGTCACTTTCAATGTTTGAGAAAGAAATCACCAGGATTCTAGGGTCATTGGGCATGGTCACATCATACCGCCCGAAGGAAAAAACAGCGCTGGTATTATCGTTTCATCGAGAGGAGTCAACGTGAGCAAATCCAGTGAGGATTATCTGCAGGTCTTACACCTGGGTGACCCGGCGCATACCGCCACCCTGCTGGCTCGCGCCGCGAATGAGACTGGGCGAGCCTGGCGCGTGCTACCCCTGGCGCAAAATCCACAGACCGCGAGCCCGGTGGCGCAAACGTTGGGTCGAGCCTGGCGCGGAGCCTGGTGGGAGGCGCGTTTATGGGGTGCGAAGTTGTCTCGTCCTCGCATACATCTGCATTCGGCGATGGCACTGCCTCACGTGGGTTGGGCTTTGGGGGATTACGTGTTGCATCTGCACGGCACGGATATTCGCTCACGTCGCTACGAACCTGCCTATACCAACCGGATTCATGACGCGGTAGCCCACGCCCGCCAAGTGTTTTATTCCACTCCTGACCTGCGTGAACATCTCACAGATTGGCGGCCGGAAGCGCGGCTGATTCCGGTGCCGGTGGACCTGGATTGCCCGACCGCAATTAATCCTTATCGTTGTAAAGCACGCTCCACTGGTTCCTATGTTTTCTTTGTTTCCCGGTGGGAAGCCGTGAAGGGGGGAAATACCCAGGTAGAGGCAGCAAAGTGTCTGCGCGCGCGGCTGCCCCAGTCAGTTGCGCTGGTCGGTTTGCAATGGGGAGACTCGCAGCTGATGGATGCAGCCCGGGAAGCCGGAGTCTGCCTGATTCCAAAACTACCGGGGGCGCAATACCGCCAGGTTATCCGGGACGCGGCGGCCTGTGTCGGGCAAACTGCCGGGATTCTCAGCGCCTCTGAACTAGAAGCGCTGGCGGAGGACGTGCCGCTCATCGCGCCGTTGAATCCGTCTTGGTATGACGCCTCGCACCCTTCACTGGTTGACGTTCCTGTCTGGGGCGGAACCGCCTTGGATCCCATGGACAGCGAAACAATCGCGAAACTGACGCTAGCGGCGCTGCAGACTCCGGTCTCGCAGCGCCCACTGACCCGTGACTGGGTGCAGCGCTTTCACTCACCCACTGCTGCTCTCACCGGGGTTCTGGAAGGATATCGCGCCGCAGGCTGGTAACGCGAACTTTAGGCGTCGGTCGCCAGTTTCGCGTTGGCAAAAGCCGCGGTCGCGTCGCTGTCTGCGCTGGCGCCGCCACCGACTCGCAGGTAGCGTGCGGCGGGGAAACGCGAGGGCGTGAGGATACCACGGCCGTCAAAAATCGCTTTTGCTCCGGGCAAGTCCGTCGCGGACAGTTCCCGATATCCGGCGTGGTCAGCCTGGAGAATGGCGGCCTCGACCGGCTCGCCCAGGTGGTAGGGCTCCCAGCCAAACCCGCGCAGCTCCTCATCACTGAACATCGGGTCGTGTACCACCACGTGTGCCCCACGCTGCGAAAGCTCCGCGACAGTAGCAAACACGCCGGAAAACGCGGTTTCTTTCACACCGCCGCGATAGGCCGCACCCAGCACCACCACGGTAGCTCCCGAAAGCGCCGTACCCCGCTCTTCCAGGGCTTGTGAGAGACGTTCCACCACGTAAGCCGGCATTTCCGAGTTGGCCACCCGGGCAGAACGCACCACCGTTGCGTCAGGATCAGTCGAGAGGTAGAGCCGGGGATAGACCGGAATGCAGTGCCCGCCCACGGCGATACCGGGACGATGAATGTGGGAATACGGCTGAGAGTTACAGGCGTTGATGACCTTCATCACGTCAATCCCGGCGCTATCAGCGAAACGCGCGAACTGGTTGGCCAGCCCGATGTTGACATCCCGATAGGTCGTTTCCGCCAGTTTCGCCATTTCAGCTGCTTCGGCGCTGCCCATATCCCACACGCCGTTCGGTTGGGGCAGGTCGGGGCGCTCGTCAAAATCCAACACCGCGCGATAGAACTCGATTCCTCGCCGGGTGCCTTCCGCGCTCAGCCCCCCCACGAGTTTCGGGTAACGGCGCAGGTCAGCGTACACCCGTCCGGTGAGAACCCGTTCTGGGGAAAACACCATCCAAAAGTCCTGGCTCTCGCGCAGACCGGAGAGTTTTTCAAGCATCGGCTGGAAGCGGTGACGGGTCGTGCCCACCGGCAGGGTCGTTTCGTAGCTGACCAGCGTGCCGGCGGTGAGGTTTTCCCCGACCGAAGTCGTGGCCGCGTCCATAATCGTGAGGTCTGGCTCCCAGGTCTGGTCGTTGACGAACAGCGGCACTACGATGACCACCGCGTCAGCTCCGGGAATCGCCTCGGCGTAGTCCGTGGTGGCGCGCAGTTGCCCGGCGGGAACCAGCTTGGCCAGGTATTCGCCCAGGTGAGCCTCCCCGGGGAACGGCTCCTTCCCACTGTTGATGGCGGTAACTGTATGCGGATTGATGTCTACCCCCGTGACCTGGTGACCCTTTGCAGCGTATTGGGTCGCCAGCGGCAGGCCTATCTTTCCCATTCCCACAACAGCGATTTTCACGGCGTTTCCTTTCTTTAGCGGCACTTACGTGGTACCTGTGCAGCATCGCAGCACTAACTCGGCACCATCTGTCCACGGTTGATTCTACGCTAGACTGACACCATGAGTGCTGAGCTTCCCGCGTCCCCAGCCGGGCCAAACCCGGAAAAGCCGGGGAACCCTGGGGAACACGAGGCTCCGGCCGCACCGCCCTCGACCGCAGACACCTCCGGACTGCGGGCTTGGCTCGGCCGCCACCGAGTCCTCACCGATGTGCTGACTATGCTGGGCGGCACCGGCGGGGCTCAGCTGATTACCTTGCTGGGCTACCTGGTTTTGGCCAGGATTTATACCGACAGCGATTTCGGCGTGCTTTCCATCATTGTTTCTATCGGTTCAATCGGCGCGGTGCTCGCGGCGGGACGATACGATCCGGCCATCATGCTGCCAGATACTGACCGGGAAGCGAAACAGGTCGTGCGCCTGGCGGTGACGATTAACGTGATTTTTTCGGTCATTTTCCTGGCCGGGTGCGTGGTGGCGACCTTTGCGCTGAGCCATGTCTGGCCACAGGTCGCCCCGCTGCTGATTTTTGCCGCCCTGTATGTCACGGTTACTTCCTTGAGTTCCATTTGGACGTTTTGGTTGAATCGGCTGGGGGAATATCGCCAAATTTCAGCCAATCGTCTGTTTAGCGCCGTGGCGCAGGTCGGGTTACAGATTGGGGCTTGGCTGGGTGGTTTGGGTGGGGCCGTCGGTCTCATCGGCGGGGGGGGGTTTGGGGGGTCTGGTGGGGCCCCCCCCCTGAGGTTTGTGGCGCGGGGGGGCCGGGGGGAGGGGGG
>NZ_CFKZQR010000027.1:0-27755 GCF_985070215.1 Mobiluncus sp.
AATACTGGCTGGTCAGAGAGACTTCTCCCGGCAGCATCAGCGTGGAGAGAATCAAGGCCAAGATTACACCACGAAAACGAAAACGCATGGCCGCCAGAGCATAGCCAGCCATAGTGGCCAGAATCACATTTGACACCACCATGGCCACCGACACCAGCAGGGAGTGCCAGGTGTAATCGAACACGGGAATATTTCGCGCCACTTCGGCATAGTTCTCAAAAGTCGGATGTTCAGGAATAAACTTGGGTGGAAATGCATATACATCCTCGTACTTTGACTTTAATGACAGCGAGAGCTGTAGCAAAAATGGCCCCACAGAAATTATCATCATTAAAATCAACAGTACGTAGCGAAGCACCATAGTGGGCAGAGAAGGCTTATTAAAAGAACGGGAAGAGCTACGCTTCATCAGAGTCTTACTCATGATTTCACCGCCTTATTGAATTTAATGTCTTTTCTTTGCGCCTTCCGAATCCGACGTTCCCGACGCAGCTCCTTGAATTCGGTTTTCTGGTTGATCCAGGCCACGAACAATAGCGGTCCAATGGTCAATAGGAACAGAATTACTGAAACAGCCGAGGCGAAACCGAGATTGCCATTTAGTCCTTTTCCGGTTTGCTGAATTAACATCACCAACGATTGTGCTTGTCCGCCCGGGCCACCAGAACCGTTGGTGAGTACGTAAATCTCAGTAAATACCCTGATTGCTGCCACGGTGATGAGCGCCGAAATCAGCATCATTGCACCCCGGACTCCCGGCACGGTGACATTCCAGAAGCGACGCCACCAGCCGGCCCCATCTATGGCGGCCGCCTCGTGCAGCTCCCGGGAAACGTTGCCCAAGGCAGCGAGATAAATCACCATATAGTAGCCCAGGCCTTTCCATACCGTTAGCAAAGCCGCCGAGACAATAATCAGCCAGCGGTTAATCAGAAAGTTTACGGGGGTCTGCGTCAACCCTAGGAACTGGAAGGTTTCATTAACTAGGCCGCGCGAGTCGAACAGCCAGCTCCAGATGATACCAACCACCACTACTGAGGCAATAACTGGGAAATAGTAGGTGGTACGAAAGAGCGAGATTCCAGGCACATTACGCTGCACCAACAAGGCGAGGAACAGCGGCAAGAAAGTCAGCAACGGCACACAAATAACTACGTAGAGCAGACTGGTGACCACGGCGTATCGGAAACGCTCGTCAGCAAATAACTGCACGTAATTGGTCAACCCAGTGAACTCTGGTGTGCGCAACGGTCTAGCGTTGGTGAAAGACAGGTAGATTGTGTTCAAAAAAGGCCAAATTGAAAACACGAGTACCCAAATCACCGCCGGTGCTAACAGCACGTAGGGAGTATACCTGTGTGGGGGCTTCATTTTATCTCCTGATGTGTCGCCTGGAACCTCGCTCTTTTCGCAATATTCAGAAATTACTTCCCGAGGTTCTTATTTGCGTAATCTGCGGCTTTATCTAAAGCCTCTTGAACCGGGATGTCACCCTTGACAGCTAAGGCTACTTGCTGTTGCAGGTACTTGTCCATATCGTAAGTAAACTGAATTGGATACTCTGGAGTTGCATCACCGATAGCGGCTGCAGCTTGCTCAGTAGCAGTTTTCTGCAACGGAATCTCAATCACCGAAGTAAAGCTGTCCGGATTCTCATTACCTTCCTTGGTACCGGGGAAGAATCCTTGGGCTATCTTCAGGAATTCAATTTGGTTCGTGTTATTCGTCACGTACTGCGCAAACTTCATTGCCAGATCTGGAGCCTTTGACTTAGCGGACACGGAAATTCCCTGAATAAACAGCGGAGCATGGCCGATGCGCGGCGTGGAAACCGTGTTCTCCAGCAATGTCGGAGCTTCTTTCTCCAATTCGGAGGGGAATCCGGCCGAAGCGGTGGTCCATGCGGTCTTACCTTGCTTGTACAACGCGGAGTTACCCAGGTAATCGGCATTCAAAGCCTCCGGGGGCATTGCTCCTGCGGCATAGGCATCCTTATAACGTTCCACTACTTTCACCGCGTCCGGCGAGTTGAACACGAATTTACCGTTTTCAATAATTTTCACGCCAGCAGCGGAAAGGGTACCGGTTCGTGGTACGTCCGCAATCATTTTGACTTCTCCATTGGTTGCGGCAGCAACCTTCTTGGCCATGTCAAACAGAGAATCCAAGTCGGTAGGTAGATTAGTCGTATCCAGTCCCGCCTCTTGGATGGCTTTCGTGTTGAACCAGTTCAAATCCGTACCAAGGTACCAAGCATAACCGTATTGTCCCTTGATGTCGGGGTAACGGTACGCATTAGTAGCGCCATCAACGTATTCATCAAGTTTCTTGGCATCCTTGGCTTCCAAGTCGACCAGCAAATCGACTTGCGCCAATTTATAGGCAAATTCTGGCGGAAGGTTAATCACGTCAGGCAGTTCGCCAGAATCTGCTTGCTGCAAGATTTTGTCCTCATAACCGTCACCTGGCTGGTCAATCCAGTTAACTTTGGTTCCGGGATTGTCTTTTTCAAAATCTGCGACTAGCTTCTCAAAGTACGGCGTGAAACGGTCGTTCTTCAGAGACCAAGTTTGGAAAGTTATTTCCTGGGCTTGGTCGCCTCCAGCAGCTCCGGTTGAGGCGCCGCCACCGGTACAACCGGCTAGCAAAAGGGAAAGGGCCGCAATTGGTACGGCAATGTTGCGCAATTTCATGTTTCTCCTTGTGGTTGTATATGGGAATAAGTCAGTTGAAATGTGGTTTGGAACTAATCCTCCACTAGCTTGATATCTATACGCTTCACCTGCCCTTCTCTAGCCCACCGCACCCAGTTAGCAAAAAAATCTTGGTCCGCATTTAAAAGCTGCCGGTTGTGAGTACCCAGTTCGATTTCTTGGGACTCACGGGAGTGAGCGGGGCCAGGGTTACCCCACTCTCTAATGGCCGCAGCGAAGGCCTGACCAACGGGCTTTACGGCACCATGCTGGTCAAACAATCCCAAGCTATGCTCG
Organism: Mobiluncus sp.; assembly: GCF_985070215.1. Classification (NCBI taxonomy): domain Bacteria; kingdom Bacillati; phylum Actinomycetota; class Actinomycetes; order Actinomycetales; family Actinomycetaceae; genus Mobiluncus; species Mobiluncus sp. The sequence goes on from NZ_CFKZQR010000027.1 coordinate 2,991, forward strand.
AAATGCGGAAAATCAGCAAGGTCTGAGTTGACATCGTGTGAACACCACCAGGTAATCGCCCGCAGGTTCGGACTCAACCCACAATTTGAGTCGCCGCGTAGGTTCAGCACGGTGTCCCTGACAAATTGCGGTATTTCCTCTCGCTCTATCCAATGTTCAGGGGCGCCAACCTCCTGTAACCATATCGGGCGAGGAGCGGTACCGTAGGCACGCGCCCAAGCATCGGCCAGCTCGCACAGGTAGCGCGCAAACCAAGTCAACTCCACGGCGCTCTTGCCATAATGTGGTGCCACGGTACCAAAGATCCAGGAATGAACCGTAATATTATCCCCGAATTTCACCGCATCGCCGGGAACAAACGGGTGTTTCGAATCGAACCAAATGTCATCATCATGAGAAAAGGTATGTATCATACCCGGCGCAACACGTTGCGTCTGTGAAAAGAGCGTTTCCAACCACTTCTCTGCCTGCTCGTGAGTTATTTTTTGGGATTGAGGATGGCGCGGTGCGGCAAACTGGATAAATTCATTTCCCAAACTCAAACCGCTAAACCCCGGCAGTTCCCGCAAGGCTTTGCCCAAAGTGAGAATCAGTTGCGATTCAGCAGACACTGCCGCTTCATCAGTGAAAACATTCACCTCATGCCAGCTTGTAACCCAGGAGGGCAGGAAGTCGAAGGATGACAGATGTCCTTGCAGCACATCGACAGTCGTGTCCAGCCCACACTCGTGAGCTATCTGCACCACGGTACCAACATCATTGATGGCCTGGCTTCGAATGAGGCTGCGATTGGGCTGCAACAACGGCCAAAGAGGAAACACTCGAATGTGATCCACTCCCAGCGAAGCAATCTGTTCCAGGTCAGCTCTGACCTTTCCCGGGTCGAAATCCAACCAGGAATGGAACCAACCTTCCCGTGGGGTGTAATTCACTCCAAATCTCATCGAGGATTTTTCCGTCTGCAAACTCACGACTTAACCTCCCCTGATTGAGAGGAATTAAAGCTGGCTCTCAAAGTTGCAATTTGGAATGCGCCCAGTTCGAGTACGTATTCCCCGTCCATCTGACGTAAGACCGGAGCCTCTATGCTGGGTTGATAACGCAGGTCCGTCGTCCAGACACGCTGAGCCTCGGGAATACGTATTCGCACCTGTTGCGGACCTCCAGTCCCCTCGTATATGCGCAACCCCAAATCCCCGCTTTCATCAGGGCAAAGGCTCATTGATTCCACTACCGCTCCTTCCACACTGACAAGAGGTGCAATAGGGTTGCCATGGTAGTAGCGCCGTCGCAAGTTAATGTCCTGCCCATCCCTGATAGCCTCCACCACAGTGGCTTGCGGACGCACCCGAAAGTTCCAAGTAAAACGTCCCTGATCTTGTTGAGGGTCAGGGTACTTGGCTGATTTCACCAGGGTTGCCCGCACCAGTTGATAGGTTCCCCGGTCTTGGTGATGTCGAGTGATGTCCCAACCATAAGTCGCATCGTTGGCAATCGCTAGAGCTAAGGAAGCATTTTCGAGGCGGAGCCAGCGATGCGCACTAACCTCAAAGCGGGCCGCATCCCAAGAGGTATTGTCATGGATTGCCCTGGTAAGGTAACCAAACTGCGTTTCAAATTGGGCATGGTCTGTGTGAAGATTCACCCCAAAAGCGAGTTTTAGCAGTTTTTCCTGTTCGTGCCAGTCTGCCTCGACTGAGATATCGACCGCTCGACTGTGCGCACCAAGTTTCCAGGTAATCGCAGCTTCAGAATCGCCAAATGTCATCCGAGAACGCACCCAGGCAAAGTCCTCCTCCAGACCCAGTTCGGGGGCAGACATGCATGGGGTACACAGTGAACCCCGATAAAAGTAGTCAATGTCCCAGGCATCCCACTGATTGGGGAAATCCTGATGTATCTGAAAAATTCCGGCCGGGGCTTCGGCGGGAATAAATTCCACTCCCTGGCGATCCTGCAAAGAAACACAACGACCCGATTCGTCGAAACGCAACTTCAGATAGCTATTTGAGATTTCGTGTTTCTCTCGATTTATCTGCAAGTCATTTGCAGGCGGTTCCACCGTCGCGCCTGCCCCGCTGGGAACCGAGAGAATCGGGAAAGACGTGGCGTTGGCCAAACATAGCGAGGTGCTTGTCGCTTCGTCCCTGTTAGCGGACTCATTACCAGCTTGGTCTGCCTTCGAAGGTGACGCAGACCCGAGTGCTTGCAGGCTTTTCTCGATAATACTTTCGCAACTTTGCCGCACCGAGGCATAAATTTCCGCTGTTTCTCGGTAAACCCAGGCGATAGAACTGCCGGGGAGAATGTCGTGAAACTGACAAAGCAATACCTGGTGCCACAGCTTTTGAAAATCCTGGTAAGGGTAGTCCAGTAGCCCTCGTACGGCTGCCGTTGCTGCCCACCATTCGGCTTCACGCAATAGCGCCTCACTGCGTCGGTTCCCCTGTTTGGCACTGACATGGGAGGTCAGAGTGCCGCGATGTTTTTCCAGATAGAGTTCTCCGACCCAGGTGGGCGGCTGGTCATATTCTGCTTGAGCCTGGTCAAAGAATTCCTGTGGTGTCGCATGGTGAGTTTTGGCAAATCCTTCCAGATTCCGCACTCGCGCCAAACGTTCCAACATTTCCCTAGTGGGGCCGCCCCCGCCATCCCCATAGCCATAAAGCAGCATTGAGGAATTTGCTCTCCCCGCTTCTTTAAAGTTTTCAACCGCGTGACGTAGCTGAGTTCCGGTCACATCTGAGCCATAGGTATCTGCAGGAGGGAAATGTGTAAAGACACGCGAACCGTCTATACCCTCCCACCACAAGGTATGGTGAGGAAATATATTGGTTTGGTTCCAAGAGATTTTTTGGGTCAGGAACCGCGAGATCCCTGCACTACGAGCTAACTGCGGTAAAGCCGCTGTGTAACCAAAAGAATCGGGGAGCCAAATCTCTTGACAGTTCACGTCAAATTTTTCTGCGAAATAGTTCAAGCCCTCTACAAGTTGCCGAGCTAAGGCTTCTCCTCCAGGCAGAACCGCATCAGGCTCCACCCACATGCCTCCCACCGGGACAATTTTTCCCTTTGCCACGAGTGCTTTTACTCGCTCAAAGAGTTGCGGTTCATCTTGCTCTAACCAAGCCACGTGCTGTGCCGCCGGAAGCGCAAACACCATCTCATGACCGTCTTCTAGCAAACGGACAACATTCGCCAGGGTCCGCGAAACTTTACGCCTTGTCTCCCGCAATGGCCACAGCCAAGCCGAATCAATATGTGCGTGCCCTACCGCAAAAAGCTCGTGCTCGCGGGGCAAGGCGGGACGATCCAACAGTGGTTGCAGACGCTTCTGAGCCAGGGGTACAGTGTCGCACAAGCGTTGAAAATCGAGACAATCTAAGGCACTGGAAATACCAAACAGGACTTCTAATTCTCGATGGGTTAGCTGCGCTGCGGATTGCACTAACTCCAGCAAAATGGACACATCCAAGACAAAATCGTAAATATCGCCGTGACGAACCACAACCTCAGCAGCGCGCAGAGTATAAATATCCTCGGTAGATGCAGTGAGTTTGTCCCCCTCATCGGTGGGCTGAAATGGAGGTATATCCAAAAGCAAGGGGTTCGCTGCAGCTTCAACGTAAAACTGAAAATCCTGGGAAACGTGCTTCGCAACCGGCAGAGGAACCCACTGGTTACGGGGATTAACCGCTTTAATCGCATTACCTGCGATATCCCGTACCAAACCTTCCGCTTGAAATCCTGCCGAAACATCAGACCATCCCAAGTCCAGACGCGCTTCAACCACATCGCCTTCCCGGCAGCTCAAGGAATCGACAGCCGGAACCGTGCCCTGAAATTTGAACCAAGTGGTTTCCCAAGCACTTCCCCAGGATTGCCCCACTGTGAATTCGGGGAAAGTGTCTGGGATATCAGCGAAGGAAACTGGCTCACCAATGACATCCCCTTCGCGAGGAACACGCCAGGCGCTGACTCGTAGCGGGGATATAGGACTATATATGGCAGGAACCAAACGTTCTTCCAACGTACGTTTCACCCGCTGGATCAGAATTTCTGGATTCTCATGCATATCTAAGCACCTTTGCTTCCGTGTAGCATTTGGTACTATGGTAGCTACTAAAACGCTTTAGTACAAGGATTTCAATTAATTTTCCAGTTCCAGAGAGTTGCGTGATTGAGGTGGAGCGTCTCACCATTAATGACATTGCACGTGAGGCAGGGGTATCCATCACAGCAGTGTCCTTTGCCCTCAACAATCGCCCTGGAATCTCTCGCTCGACCAGGGAACGTATTTTAGAGATAGCACACCAAAAAGGGTGGGTTCCACATCCCCTGGCACAGGCACTATCACGAGCCCGTGCCGAAGCTATCGGCTATGTCATCGCACGTTCCCGTGAATCCTATGTTTCCGAACGATTCTTTTTCGATTTTTTGCTGGGACTCGAATCGCAACTCACCGCCGCCGGTTTAAGCCTGGTTCTCCAGACCTGTACCACGATGGACCAGGAGCTGGAAATCTACCGGAAGTGGTCCAAGGAACGTCGTGTGGACGGTGTCGTTATCACCGACCCGGTTTCACAAGATCCGCGCGCGCGGCTCCTCGAAGAGCTTAACCTTCCTGGTGTATTCGTCGGGGAACAAGTGGAAGGATTCCCTTCCCTGGTCACAAATGAATTCGGCCTAATTGCAACGTTAGCTACCCATCTCAAAATATGCGGAGCTACCAGTGTCACCTATGTGGGCGGCAACGAAGCTCTCCTGCACACCAAGCGCCGCTGTGAGGCTTTGCAGGATTACGGTAATGAGAGCGGAATCAATTTTGGCAGCGTAATCTGCGCTAACTCAACCGAAAACGAGGGACTTTCATCCACGTTATCCCTCCTTTCACCTCTGGAAGGACTGCCGGCTATCATCTATGACAACGAGGTTTTAGCCGTAGGAGGGGTCAAAGCCTGTCTCAAACTCGGACTAACTATTGGAAAGCAAGTATTGTTGGCGTCTTGCGAAGATTCTCCCATTTGCCGAGTCACTTCCCCCGCCATTACAGCAGTATCACGCGACCCTTCGCTTTACGCGGTGGTAGCCGCAAACCTCTTAACTGAATATTTAGCTGGTAAACCCGCACGCAGCTATACATGTGATGTATCCAGCCTCATTCCCCGAGAATCCAGCGCTACCCCGCCCGGCACAGCCACATGATTGCAATCGAAACGGATACGGCCTAGTTGAATCCCTGTCGGAACTCTCACAAAAATGCCATAAAAATACACAATAAAACCGAGAAGCACTACATTTGAGGGTGAATAAACCAGGTAAACGTCACGGGGGAACGTATGAAAGCCGAGGAATTGTGGGATCAGGCTCGGGCAGCGGCTCTGGAGCTGCCCGGCGCTGAGCCGTGGGTGTATTCCCCGCAGTGGGAGGCCGTAAAAGTGTGCGGGAAGTGGTTCGTGGTGATGGTGGAGGTCCACGGCACCCCGGTTGTGAACTTGGCCGTTCTGCCGGAGGACGGCCTGGCGCTGACCCAGCGCTATGCGGCAATCACCCCCGGCTGGCACATGAACAAAGACCGCTGGATTAGCGTGTACCCCGGCGCGGAAATCGACCTGGAACTGTTGAAAGTTCTGGTTCAGGAATCTTACCTGAACGTGGTATCACGTCTGCCGGTCAAGTCCCGTCCGCATCTGCCCGATTCCCTGCGCCACTGGCCCAGTTCGGAGGCCTAGCCCCGCTCCGCACCCCTTGTCGAATCTCGTACTTAGGGCTTTTCCCTAGGTGTTTTCCACCTAGTTCCTCGTCCCCTCTGTTGCACCATCGACTTTGCTGATTCCCCACATTGACAAAACCATAAAGTCCGGGCAGCCGGCGGAAACCAGCTACCCGGACCAGAGGGAGTAATATTCGTTAGTCCTAGTTCACTGTGAACGGATTAGATATCCCCTCGTAGGGAATAACCCGGTGATTCCAACCGTTCTTCCAGTCGCCGTCCTGCACCAACCGGTAGGTTCCAGCCGGCGTGCCTTGGCGAATCCGCCACTCGACCGTGGTACGAGAATAGCTGGCACCCTCGCGTTCCCAGCGGTAACTGGTGTCCCAGTCACGGTCCGTCAGGTAATCTTGCCAAGTCCCATCCTCAGCCTGACGCTGCACCTTGAGGAAGGTCCCGCCCACGCGCAAGTTGTTCTTGGGGTGGGCCCCACGGAACACGGCTTTCGCCGTATCTCCCTGGTTGTACTGCTCGAGGGGCTGAACCAGCACCTGTCCGAACTTTTGACGCCACGGCTTGTCGTCCAGCACGACCCCGGCACGATTGATTTTGCCTCGTGTGCTGACCTTGGGCCACGCATCGTTGCTGACCGCAGTGCCGTCGACCATGGCTTGCGCCAAGCCATCTACCTCTTGCTGCAGGGCGGACAACTCGTAAGGACCAAACTCGGTGGAAGCGCCCTCGTAATGTTGGGCAGCGTACTCTTCACGAGTGGAAACATAACCGGCGTAATCGTTCGCAGCTCCGGAAAAGATGACCTTCTCTACGCCGAGCGGTGCCAAAATCCGTTCCACGGATTCCCGCAGGTGGCGCACGCCCATAGTGCCCGTCTCAGTCGGAACCCCGACAATAGCCACGTTGCCGATACGCAGCAACTGTACCGGCTCCACTGTCGAAGCCCAGCCCCACTTGCCATCGGGGAGCAAAACTGGCTTTTCCGCCTGGCAGGGATCATTGCCCGTCCAAGAAATCGAGGCAAAGGCGAAACGCACCAAACCGCCCAAGCTGGATTGATCGACCTTGTTGATGACATCGCGAACCGAGAAGCTGTCCTTGGTCATACCTTCATAGATTCCAGGAATTCCCGAGGGGCCGTTTTCTCCGCCCGCAGCAAAGGAATAACCACGAGCCGGGACGCACAGTTTCTGGTCCCCGGCGCCTTCCGTGTAAGCCGCTTTGACGACATAGTTCTTAAACTGGACGTAACGTCCCCGATAGTCAACGGCGCCTTTAACTGTGTCTCCGGGGCTATTCCACAGCTGCCAAGATGCGTCGAACTGTTCCTGACCATGCTTTTCAGCGTTGTAGTAATCATCAGGGGTTCCCATGAAATCCGGGGTGGAGGACGAGTTGCCCGCCACGGGAACCATGTCTCCCGTACCTGAAGCAGGGAATGCTGCCACAAAGGTCTTGTCTTGATTCGGGTCAGTACCAAACTTCTGTTCGTACAGGTATTCCGCGTAGCCTTTCGAGTCGCCGGAATACAGGTCCCAGTGCATCGGGAAGGACGTGGCGTGAGTTGAGAACCAGTTGAATACGCCGAGTTTCTCACCAGCTGCAGAAGTGAACTCCAGTTGGTCCATCGTCGTTTCTACCGAGTCGTCGTATTTATTGACGTCATCGTTTTGCAGGTACGCCGCCAGAGAGCGGTTCCGCGTAATGCCGTGGACGTTTGTGCGCTTCATCTCGATGGTTCCGGGTTCGAGGTTGTTGTGCGCCCGGGAAATCGCTTTGACGATGCCGTCCACGGTGATATCCAACACCTGTTGGCTGAACCCATGCATAGTCTTATCCTCCGCGGCGATTTCATAAAGTTTATCGGTGGAGGTTCCTGCCGGCGACACGTGCGAGTGGGTGATGCCAATCATCACGTTGCCCTCGTCATACAGACCTGGATACATTGCCTTAAGTTTGTCCAAAACCCGTACCCGTACCGCGTTGAAAGTGCCGCCGGTATCGACGCTGACATAAACCACGCGCTTGCCGGTAACCTGATCAGCGACGATAAAGGCATGGGCATACACACGTTGCTGCAGGCCTTTCATCTCTTGGTGCGAGGCGTAGCCGAAGGCGCCGTTTTCCGCAATAGCGCCGGTCACATCGGAGATACCGGTGCCTATCAAGTAAGTGCTCTCAGAAGCGCTAGCCTCCGGTGTCAGTCCGGACACGCCTACCAGGCTGGCTCCGACGAGCGCCACCGCCCCGGTAAAGGTTATGGCGAGCCGCTTAAATCGTTGTGCTTTGTTCATGTTGTTTCCTGCTCTGCGTTGAGTTGAAGTTGGCATGGTCAGCGAAGAACACCGACAGCCTCTAGCTTACACCGCAAACTAACTGGATTTATACAGGGTTTATTCACAATAACTTAAGAATTCGGCTCACTTTTGCCATCGCGGGGACAATTATTTCAAAAGCTAAGTAATGCCATTCCCTATTTTGTCCTGTTTTGTCCGCTCAATAGCTTTCTCTATTCGCGTCAGCCGTGTCTGCAATGGCTTGGGTGAGCGGCGAGTTACGGCTTTTATTTGCCCCGCAGGCGGCACAGTGCTGAATCTCGGTTCGCCAGGAGGTCCTGAGGTTTCCCCTGTTCCACAATGTGGCCCAAATCCAGCACCGCAACCCAATCGGCTTGGGCAATCCGATCCAGGTTGTGCGTAATCTCCAAGATGGTGGGGCGCGGTGTGAGGCCGCGCAGATTGTCGTTGATGCGGGAAGCTAAAGGTGCAGGCAGATGCGCCGTATGCTCGTCCAGAATGAGGATTGGGGATTGGCGCAGGAGGGCACGAGCAAGGGAAAGCCGCTGACGTTGTCCCCCACTGAGGGCTGCCCCTCGTGAAGACACGCGATGCTGCAGTCCCCCCGGCATTGCTTTCACTTCCGCGTCCATTCCCGCCATCGCCAAAGCCCACCACAGTTGGCTTTCACTGGCGTGTGGGCTGGCCAGACGTAAGTTTTCCGCGATGGTCATATCGAAAATTGTTGACTCGGCACTGACTAGAGACACCGCTTCGCGCAGGGACGCGAGGCGGTATTCGCGCAAACCGTACCCGTCCAGAAAGACCGTTCCCGCATCAGGGTCGTAGAAACGTAGCAAAAGTCGCGCCAGGGTCGACTTTCCGCCGCCCGTCGCCCCTACCAGGGCGGTCCACGAGCCCGGCGCTAACTTGAGGTTGACTTGTTCGATAGTCCCCGTTGCCGTGTCTAGCCGTGGGGCCGCGTTGGTAGGTTCGGGATAGCGAAAGCTAACCTGACTAAATTCCACGGCCAACGGGGTGGTTTGCCGCACAATTTCCTGCCCCTCACGTAACTCCAGTCCGGCATGGGTCAGCTGGTAGACACGTCGCGCCGCAGCCAGGGAGGTATTCAGTTCGGTTCCAAAGTCCACTACGGCTTTAAACCCGTCCCAGCAGCGCAAAACCGCAAACATTATCGCTATCCAGGCAGCCATTTCCAGTGAGCCTGACTGATACAGCGCAGCCCCCACCGCCAGCAAAATCAGCACCGCAGCCATTCGCCACGCGGAGAGGAACGCGCCGCGGAATGCTGACTTGTCAGTCTCGCGCAGGCTGGCACGGACCAGTTCCTCGCCCAGCCTCTCACTCCCGGCAAGCCGCGCTTCGCACAGGCCGTATCCCACGACTTCCGCCAAGCCTCCCAGCGAGTCGGTGACATCCGCGGCGACACGGCCGCGAGCGGCGAGTTTATTGCGCGCGGCCGCGTGCCCAGAAGATATACCGCACCAAGGTATCATAAGTCCTACGATGAGAATTCCTGCCACGGCTACGCCAAATTGCCAGGGTGCGACTGCAAAAGTCACCGCGGTAACAATGCCGGGAACCAGGAATGCCGTTATCGCGGGCGCAAAAGTGTGGGCAAAGAATACTTCGATACGATCTATATCTTTCGTGAGCCGCGCCAAGAGTTCTCCGCTGTGGTTATCAGTCACGATGGCGGGAGCTTGGGGATAAATGGCACGGTAGGCTTGGTTACGCAACAGTTCCAAAGCCTTGAAGGCAACCAAGTGGCCCCAGTATTGTTCCAGGTAGCGAGCTAAACCTTTCAGAAGCGCGGTCCCCGCCATCACTGTCAACAGTCCCCCCAAGTTGGCTGACACACCACGGACACAACCGCAATCCAGATTGCTCATCACCAGGTTCACCACCAACACTGCCGGTATGACGAACAGGACTATGCCCAGGATTTGATCGACCAGCCTGGCAAGGGTGGAAGCGGCTACCGGTCTCAACACTGTGCGAGTCGAGGAGAGCAGCCAGCTGATAACTGTCTGCAGCCCCGCTGCGGCTGGTGTGGAAGGCCGCGTTGCGGACGAGGAACTGTCCTGGCCCTCCACCGAGAGAGACGGCGCGACGTTCTTTGAGTCTGATGCGTTGTTCAGGGGTATCACCGCTCCACCAGCCTTCCGTATTCGACCAGCAAAACGCGGTCTGCCAGCGCAGTCAGAGCCCCGCGGTGTGACACCATGATGAGTGTATAGTCATGCCCCAGGGCTTGGAGAGCATCCAAAATTTTTCGCTCAGAATTTAAATCAACTTGGGAGGTCGCTTCATCCAGCAACAAAATTTTTCGACCGCTCCCAAGGGCCCGCGCCAAGCTGAGACGCTGTTTCTGTCCGCTCGAAAGGCCTATCCCATTTTCGCCCACGGCAGTGTCCAGCCCCAGCGGCATCTGTTGGATTTCAGCATCAAGATGCGCCGCTCGCAAAGCATCCCACAATTCGGTATCAGACGCCTGCGGGGCTGCCATCTGAAGGTTTTCCCGCACGGTGCCGGTAAACAGCCAGGTATTTTGACTAACTAACGCCGAGCGCTGCGCCAAGTCAGCGGTATTACCGGCGACCTCTACCCGGCCCTCACTTGGAGTCAAAAATCCCTTCATTACGTTCAATAAGGTGGTTTTGCCCTGTCCAGAATCCCCCACAATCGCCACACGTTCGCCGGAAGGCACTCTGAGGTTCACCCCTTGGAGGACCTGCTGATTCCCGTAGCGAACACCGACATTTTCCAGATACACCGCGGGAATCTCAGCATCTCCCGCGGGAACGTCCTCACCCGTAACTTCAGCATCACCGTGAAGAGCAACGGAGGCATCCTCGCAGCTGGCAGCCGAATGGCTGGCCCGCGAGTGCATGAATCCTAAGATGGCCCGCCCGGCGCCCCGTCCGCCCATCGCTATATAGAAAAATGCCCCGAAATGGTCAATCGGTTCCAGCAGTAACATCGCCAGACCCAGCGCCGTCACCACTTTGCCCAGAGTCATCTCCCCGAGAGACACTAGGTACATTGACAAGGCGGACACCGATGTGATGACGAACAGCGAAAACACTGCATCGAGTACAAAAATAATGACTTGATTGGAACGCAGCAGGCTCATGGTGGCTCGCCGATTCTCTTCGCCCACTGTCTCCAGTTTGCCTCCCATCCGGTCCGCTGCCCCCAGTAGCTGCAGGGTTGTGAGTCCCTGCAATACTTCCAGGTAGTTTGCCGCTAAAGCCGCCCGAGCCCGCGCGGATTTCGCTGAGGAACGCCGAAAGAGCTTTTGGAAAAGCCACACCGTCCCGGCTGCCAACGGCAGGCACAACACCAGCAACAGCGCCAGGAAAGGGTGCACAAAAATCCCCATCGCTGCCACTATCAGCACCGGCGCACTGAAAGAGCCTTGCACCTGAGGCAGGAACCCCTGACGATACCGGGTAAACTTTTCGGCTGATTCGGTCGCTGATGCCACAACCTTTCCGGCGCTTTCCTGATTCATCCGCGCAGGTCCGGTGCGAAAACTCTGGGTCAAAAGAGCTTGTCGAACGTGATTTTCTTCACGTATCTGAGACCGCGTCGAGCGCCGCGACAACGAAAAGTGTGCCCCAAATACCAGGACGATGCCCAAAATTGCGAGAACCCAGTGAGGGGTGGCAGGAAAGGACCATTCGGGGTGTAGGTAAGAGTCCAGAATCTGCCCCGCCGCGACAAAAACCGTAATCAGGCCGAGTGTCATGAGCCAAAACAGCCCCAGCACCACGCGATTAGCGCGGCGACCCGCGGCAGTTTGCAATGCCGCAAACTGGGTTTTACCTGGCTTTTTTGGGGCTAAGCGGGAGGTACTCAATAGCTGGTAACCACTTCGACTCGCTGGAGTTCCTTGACGTCGGTATAACCTGTCGTGGCCATCGTCCGGCGCAGCGCTCCCATCATGTTGAGGGTCCCTTCAGCATTGTCGGCAGGACCGAACATAACTTGCTCCAAGGTGCCGACTGTGCCGACTTTGACCCGGGAACCGCGTGGCAAGGTTGAGTGGTGCGCTTCACTGCCCCAGTGCCATCCGTGTCCGGGCGCCTCGTAAGCCCTGGCCAAAGCGCTGCCCAACATGACCGCATCAGCCCCGCAAGCGATGGCTTTCACCACGTCTCCCGCAAAGCCGATGCCGCCGTCAGCGATAACGTGGACATACCTGCCACCGGATTCATCCAAGAAGTCCCGCCGTGCCGCCGCCACATCCGCTACCGCCGTCGCCATCGGGACGTGGATACCCATGGTGCGGCGAGTGGTGGAGGCGGCTCCCCCGCCGAATCCCACCAGCACTCCGGCCGCACCAGTACGCATCAGGTGTAGCGCCCCGGTATAGGTGGCGACACCTCCGACGATGACTGGAATGTCCACCTGATGCACGAATTGCTTGAGATTCAGCGGTTCTGCTTGGGAGGAAACATGATCCGCAGACACGGTAGAACCGCGTACCACGAACAGATCAAGCCCTGAATCCGCTACATGTTCCCACAATTTTTGGGTACCGGCCGGGCTCATAGCTCCGGCCACGATAACGTCAGCAGCTTTGATTTCTTCCAACCTAGCCCGCATTAGTTCCGGCTTGATGGGCTCGTTGTAAATTTCCTGCAGCTTAGCGGTAGCTTTCACTCCACCTTCGTCGAGTTCTGCCAGTTCTTCGTATAGAGGCAGAGGGTCAACGTATCGGGTCCACAGCCCCTCCAAGTCCAGGACCCCGACTCCACCCATTTTTCCCAAGGCGATGGCATTTTGCGGGCTCATCACCGAATCCATCGGCGCACCCATGACCGGAACTTTCATATAATAAGCGTCAAATTGCCAAGCCAGCGAGACATCGCGAGGATCTCGCGTGCGGCGAGAGGGCACCACCGCGATTTGATCGAAAGAATAGGCTCGACGCCCCCGTTTACCGCGCCCAATCTGGACTTCTTCATTCATGGATTCAGCCTACCAAAATGCACCTCGAGCGGGTGCGACTGGCAACGCCAGAGACCAGTTCCCGGCGTTGCCCTGCCACAACAATTACTCCCGCCCCAGCTGGCTTAAAGTTCGGTGTTTAAAGTCCCGATACGCATCCTCACCAGCGATAATAGCCTGACGGATGCTGTGGACCAGGTGAACGGTGTAGTACTCGTTGTGGATGGTCAGCAGTGTCGAAGCCAGCATTTCCTTGGCCTTCAGCAGGTGGTGGAGGTAGGCGCGAGTGTAGTTTGTGCAGGTATAGCAGCCACAGCCCTCCTGGAGAGGGCCAAAGTCCTCTCGGAAAGCTGCCCGCGCCACATTCGTCCTGCCGGTAGGCAAATACGCTGCTCCGGTGCGAGCCACGCGAGACGGAGAGACGCAGTCGAAGGTATCAGCTCCGTTTTCAATGCCGGCAAAGAAATCTTCCGGTTCTGAGATTCCCAGCAGGTGACGCGGACGGTCCTCGGGTAGCTCTTGACACACCCAGGAACAAATCACGCCGAGGTTTTCCTTTTCCAAGGCGCCTCCGATGCCAAATCCGTCAAAGCGACGCCCCGAGATTTCCATTCCCCCGAGGTCGTGTGCGGCGCGGCGGCGCAAATCCTCCCATTGCGCTCCTTGGATAACTCCGAACAGCATCTGGTAAGACTTGTCGGCACGTTCCACGGTGAGCCGCTCATGTTCCGCCAGACAGCGCTCTGCCCATTTTCGGGTACGTTCCAAGGAAACTACCTGGTAGTCATAGGAATGCAGCAGGGAGGTTAGCTCATCGAAAGCGAAAATAATATCGGCGCCCAGGTGGTGCTGAATCTGCATCGAGATTTCCGGGGTAAACCGATGTTTGGTTCCATCCAGGTGTGAGCGAAAATTAACGCCGTCGTCATCAACCCGCGCTAAGCCGGGGTGAGCTTGACGTTTATCTGGAGGCGACAGTTCAGCGGCTTCTTCGGCCTGTTCCAAAAGTTTTCGTTTGTCCCCGGAACGTTCGTGGTTGCCGTGATCGCGCGAGACACTACGCTCCCGAGCCGAGGCGGCGAATTCTTGACTAAGGACTTTCTTGTATCCTGCGCCCAAACTGAGGACTTGGAATCCGCCAGAATCGGTGAAAGTTGGCCCATCCCAGTGCATAAAAGCCCCCAGGCCACCGGCCCTATCGACGAGTTCCGGACCTGGCTGCAGATAGAGGTGGTAAGCGTTCGCCAGCACCGCCGCCGCACCAAGTTCCCGTATCATCTCGGGGACGAGCGCCTTCACCGTCGCTTTTGTACCGACCGGTATAAAAGCAGGGGTGGGAATGTCTCCGTGGGGAGTGTGGATAACCCCCGCTCGCCCCAGCTGACCCAGACGCGCTACAATCTCAAAATTTTCATTCACCCAATCATCACCCCAGGTTAAGAACGTTGTGAAGAAATAGTTTCTGTACTGATTGGTCCATTATTAGCTTTGAGAGTTTGAGAAGATGACATTTCTGTATCAATCGGTACATAATTTTTTTCACCGCGTTTCACCCACCCAATGACCTGAATGCTGAGCGGCGACATGATGATTTCCAACGCACACTTGTACACGTAACCGGTCAGCACGTAGTTGAAAAATTCCGGCCCCGAAATCAACCCGGCAAAAGCGATGGTGCAAAATGCCACGGTATCTACCAATTCACCGACCAAGGTAGAAGCAATCATACGGACCCAGAGAAAACGCTCTCCGGTGCGACCCTTAATCCGCACCAACACCAGAGCATTTAACAGCTGCCCCAGCACGTACCCCGCCAGGGAAGCCGCCACAATACGCGGAACGAACCCGAAAACCTGAGCGAAAGCAGGAGTGATAAAGTCTCCACTGGCCGGCGGCGCTTTGGCAACCAGGAAGAACAGGCCCGATGCCAAGATGGAAATCCCAAACCCGGTCAGGACCGCCCGGCGCGCCCCACGAAATCCATAAACCTCCGAGAGGATATCCCCCAGGATGTAGGTGAAGGGGAACATGACGGCTCCGCCATCAAAAATCAATCCCCACGGTCCGCCGATGAGTTTGGTGGCGGAGATGTTCGAAATGAGTAGCAGCGCTACAAACAAGGTCATGAAAATATCAAAAAAACGGCCCTCGCCCGCAGCCACAAAGTTGACTACAGGGCGCTGAGGTGCCTGTTCAGACCTCTCGGTCGATTTCACTGGTTATACTCCCCTACTCTTAACCCGACACACCCACTGGCGGCGCTAAAACTGTGGCCAGCGCAGTGACACCGGGCGGAAATCTGGTTTCCGCGCCGACATAAACTCGTTGAAACTCTGAGCCCACTGGCTGTGACCCTCCGCCTGGAACTGCATCATCTCCCCGGGCCCCATTTCCAGCAATTCCGGGAATCGCTCAGACATAGCACCGAGCAAATCCAAAGTCGCGGCAACATCACCTTGAGCGTTGTGGAAATCGTCACGCAAAGGCAAATCGTAAGCGGTGCAGACGGAGGCCAAGTTACGTTTCCCCTTCCGATAACGATCCAGGATTCGATCCAACACCAAGGGATCAACTATCGGCTCTAACTGTCCATCCAGGCGCTGGCGCAAGGTTTGCAAGCCGTGACGTTTCAGTTCCGCTTCCAGAATCGCGAAATCGAAGGTGACGTTGAAGCCCACTACGGGCACCCCCCTACGCATTGTTTCCGCGATAATACCCGCAACTTCATCGAGTCCAACTCGCGGCTCAACCCCGTTAGCCTGCAAGTATTCATCAGTCAGACCATTAACCCGACCGGCAGCGGGAGGCATGGGAACGCCAGGATTGATGACCCAGTAAAGCGGCGCATCCTCGCCGTTTATCCTACGTATCAGCGACACCGTAGCGATACGGTCACGAGACGTAAAGACACCGGTCGTTTCCGTGTCGAATCCCAAGACTTCCTGATGAAGCCAGGGGGTATTCATGTCATTCATTTCATTCATAGCCCAAGTCTCTCACACACCCTGGAGGCGAAAATCCCCAGCCTCAGTGACGTTGATAGTTCGGGGCTTCCACGGTGACTTCAACATCATGAGGATGAGATTCCCGCAAGCCTGCCTGGGTGATACGCACAAAACGACCCCGATGGCGCAGCTCCTCAATGGTATGTGCCCCGGTATAGAACATCGACTGGTGTAACCCTCCCACCAGCTGATACACCACCGAGCCGAGGGTGCCTTGGTAGGGAACCTGGCCTTCAATGCCTTCGGGAACAATCTTGTCGTCGCTGGAGACATCGGCCTGGAAATAACGGTCTTTTGAGTAGGACTTGCGGCCGCGCGAACTCATGGCCCCGAGCGAACCCATTCCGCGGTAGTGCTTCCACTGTTTACCGTTCATGAACACGAGTTCACCTGGGGATTCTTCACAGCCAGCCAACAGGGAACCCAGCATCACCGTCTGAGCGCCGGCAACCAAGGCTTTGGCAATATCGCCGGAATACTGCAAACCGCCATCGGCGATGAGCGGCACATCCGCACGGTCACACGCTTCTGCAGCCATCATAATGGCGGTAATCTGAGGCACCCCCACCCCAGCCACCACGCGAGTGGTACAAATGGACCCCGGACCAACACCGACCTTGACCCCGTCAACACCCGCATCAATCAAGGCTTGTGCGCCCTCCCTGGTGGCAACGTTTCCACCCACAACTTGCACCCCGGAGAACCCCGAATCGTTCTTGATTCGCGTAATCATCTCTAAAGCTAACTTGGCCCCACCGTTCGCGGTATCCACAATCAGGGCGTCGACACCTGCCTCGGCCAGGGCCTGAGCACGTTCCCACGCGTCTCCCCAGTAGCCGATAGCTGCGCCCACCACCAAACGACCTTGGGAATCTTTGGTAGCGTGCGGGAACTGCTCGGTTTTCACAAAGTCTTTGACCGTAATGAGGCCGGTCAGCTTGCCGTTTTCATCAATCAAAGGCAGTTTCTCTATACGATTTTCTGCCAGCAGCTTCATCGCTTCTTCGCGAGAGATACCGGTGCGCCCGGTAATCAGCGGCATCGGCGTCATGCATTCCTGCACTGTCCTGGTGCCCCACTGGGTGGTGGGCACGAAACGCAGGTCGCGATTGGTAATGATACCCAGCAATTCGTAGTCGTCAGTCACGACGGGCAAGCCCGATACCCGATACTTGGCACACAGTTCGTCGAGCTGTTCAATGGTGGCGTTAGGGCCGATGGTGACGGGATCAGTCACCATGCCCGACTCGGAGCGTTTCACTTGACGCACCTGTTGGGCTTGACTCTCGATGGAAAGGTTACGGTGCAAAATCCCTATGCCGCCCTGACGCGCCATAGCAATCGCCATACGCGATTCAGTCACGGTGTCCATAGCGGCGGAAATCAAGGGGATATGCAGCTTGATTTCTTTGGAAAAGCGAGTGGACGTGTCCACTTCGGCGGGAATCACATCTGTAACCTCTGGCAATAACAGCACGTCATCGTAGGTCAAACCGGTCAAAAACCGCGGTTCAACACCATTTTCAAGGTCTTGCAAGGGATTCGTGATTTCGCTCATATGCCTTCCTTAAATACCTGGGAATAAATCTTCCGATGTTGATGTTTATTCTAACGCTCTCACGCTAACGGTGCTGACAGGGTGGGAATCGCAGTTCAAGTTGGGTTTGCCAGTGATCCGCTCGGATTGGGTTCTGGAGTTGGTTCACTACTACTGAAGGACGGTCTGGCGAGTCTAAATCGTCCTGTGGTAGGACGCTGGATTGCCGACACACCCCCTAGTCTTGAAGAGTAAGAAAACACCGCGAGGGAAAGGAAGAAAATGAGTAATGTAACGTATCTCCCCGCTCCGACTATTGAATCTTGGGAATGGCAGGATGAAGCTGCCTGTAAGGATTTGGGGACGGCGGCTTTCTTCCATCCAGACGGTGAACGCGGGGGAACCCGGCGGCGGCGTGCCGCGCAGGCCAAAGCGATTTGCGCGACTTGTCCGGTATTGGAACAGTGCCGCAGTTACGCTCTGAATGCCCATGAACCTTACGGCATCTGGGGCGGCATGACTGAGGAGGAACGCGCCGCTTACTGGAAGGAACGGGAGGCTAAATCCGCTTAAACCTGTAGAGCCCGGGCGGGGGCGAATCCGCCGCTAGAAATTGCATATATTTTGGGGGCTGAGCCAGTGGCTCAGCCCCCAAAATGTCTATATAACCGTAAGCCTAATCGCCTGCTCCGCCCGCCGAAGCGTTATATTTCGGACGCGCCGGATTGTGGCGAAAAGTCCAGTTTGCCCGTTAGCCCACGTCACCGCGCAGACGCACGGACAGGCAGGTCACACAACCTTCGAGCTTTTCGTACTCGCCGATGTCTACCGCGACCACCTCGTAACCCATGCTCTCAAAGAGTTCCTTGGACTTGGGCGCGGCAGCAGACATCAGAATCTTGTTATCCTCGAGCAGAACGACGTGCGAACCGGGTTCTTCGGGAACTTCCATGAACTTGTCCCACACGGTCGGGTCGTCCACCAGCGGTTTGTAGCCGACTACGGTGCCGTCGTACAAGGCGGTGACGCCGCTCTTGAGGTGGAGAACCTTGGTCATTTCCACGGGGATGACTTCCGCGTCGAATTCCTTCAAGTACTCGGCAAGCTGGCGCACCCCTTCTTCGTTGGTGCGGCCACCGGGAGTTTGTCCAACCCAGACTTTACCGTCAAACTTCAGGATATCTCCCCCGTCTACGGTGCCGGGTTCCTTGATGTAAGCCACGCGGTACCCAGCGTCGCGAACAGCCTTTTCAACTCCCGCAACCTCAGCGCGACGCTCCGGAGCTCCAGAGCGAGTGATGATAGCGAGATCCCCATAGACGAAAACAGGATCCTCAATGAATACCGAATCAGGGCAATCCGGAGCGGGCTCGACCTCGACGGTTTCCCATCCGTTATCATTGAGTGCCTTGACGTAGCCTTCCCACTGGCGCAAACCCAGATCATAAGAGACGGCAGACTTTTCAATGTGTGTCACAATGCCATCAGCCATTTTGGGGCTGGGGCGACGAACTAATGCTAATTTCCTAGTCATGCTTTCCAGCGTAGTAGTGGTCCGGAAACCCGTCAAGAGATTGGCGCACCGAGATGACTGGGCTATTTAGCAAACGTTACAGGTATCCCCGGTGCCCCTCATATTCCCACAGTTTTGGCGTTGCCGCGCTGGGGAGGACGGGGACGGGTGAATTTATAACTTAACAGAAAAGACCGGACATACGTCCGGCCTTTTCAAAGAATGTGTATCGATTACTCAACTACAGCGAGCAAGTCGCGAGCGGAGAGAATAACGTATTCCTCACCCTGGTACTTGACTTCGGTGCCGCCGTACTTGGCGTAAATGACCTTGTCGCCTTCCTTGACATCCATCGGCACACGCACGCCCTTGTCGTCAACGCGACCGGGGCCTACCGCCACGACGGTGCCTTCCTGCGGCTTTTCTTTTGCCATATCCGGGATGACCAGCCCCGAAGCGGTAACCGTTTCCGCTTCCAGCTGCTTGATAACAACCCGATCTTCCAAAGGTTTAATGCAAACCGACACTGCGATTGCCCTTTCTCTAAGTTCCTGATGATATTTCACCAACCGAGCGCCGTCGCGGGTGGCACCCTGCCAGTCGATTTGTATTTTATGCCGCAATTAGCACTCTCGCAACCCGAGTGCTAAGTCACTTTCATGTCCCTCTATTTTGGCGCCGTCCCGTGAGGTTCCCCCTTTGGCTCCGGTCACCCTTAGGATTGAACTATGGCTGTAAGTTCGCTGGTGCCCGTGTTGAGCAAAGACGGATTCCAATTGCTGGAATCCTTGGGAACCCTCGGACCCTACACGCCGGCGCTCGCAGACCAATTGAGCGCAGGTTTACGGAAACGCGGTGTCGCGCCGGAGCTGGTGGCAGCCATTTTGACCCAGCTGGAGTTGCGCGAGGCAGCGCAGGTCAAATTCGGAGATTTCGCGCGAGGCATGCTGTTCACCCGAGATGGTTTGGAGCAAGCCACGCGTTTACCGGTGGCTGCCGTACACGCCGGACGTTTTCGGGACGCCGGTTGTCACAAGGTCGCCGATTTAGGTTGCGGGTTAGGGACTGAGTCCCTGGCGTTGGCTGGTTTGGGGCTGCTGGTAACGGCTTTTGAACTCGATGAAGCCACCGCGGCGGCGGCTCTGATGAACCTTCGCGCCTATCCCGAAGCCCAAGTCACTCAGGCAGATATTTTGGAGCTGGATTGGGAGCAGATGCGTACCGAAGGGGTGGACGGCGCGTTTGCAGATCCTGCCCGGCGCGATGCCTCAGGCAGGCGACTGCAGCCGGAGTCTTGGAAACCCCCACTTTCCCGCATTCTCGCTTGGCAAGACGAGATTCCGCACGGGAACCTTGGCGTAAAGATCGCCCCTGGAATCAACTATCAAGCCCTGCCGGCGCAGAGCGAAACCCAGTGGATTTCTGTGGGAGGCGAACTTGTGGAGGCGGGAATCTGGCTGGGCGACTTGATTCGCCAACAGGGACGCTCCGCTCTGTTGATGGACAAGAACGGAAAGATAGCGACTGTGCTGCACGATGAAACCGCTGCCCCGTGCAACACGCCTGCCGAGTTGAGCGAGACTATTGCGACCGAAGACGAACTGGGGGAATGGATTTTTGAACCTGATGACGCAATCATCCGGGCAGGACTGCTGGCTCAAGTTGCAGATAAAACATACACAAAAACGGTATCGAGAAAAATCGCCTATCTGACCCGGAATACTGCCCCAGAGACAGCAGACACGAAACTAGGTGGCTGGTTCAAGGTTCTGGAAGTCCTGCCTTTGGACGAAAAGAAGATTCGCACTGCGCTAAAAACGCGGCCACTCAGGTCTTTGGAAATTAAGAAACGCGGAGCCGATGTGTCCCCCGCCCAGCTGCGCCGAAAACTGCTGACCACGACTGAGAAGAACGGCGAGGATTTGACTCTAATCGCCACGCGCTTGGGTAGCCGACATCGGGCTATTCTGTGTCGGCGCTGCGCGGAAATTTAGACGCCAGGGAAAACCAACTAAAATGTAGGCGTGTTAAACGGTGCGAAACTCACTTTAGGAATCGAATCTACCTGCGACGAGACTGGAGCCGCCATTGTAGCGGGCAAAACTCAGCTGCTGGCTAATGTGGTAGCGACCTCGATGGATGAATATGCCCGCTATGGCGGGATCATTCCCGAGATTGCTTCGCGGGCGCATCTGGAGTCGTTCCTGCCCGTGGTCAGTGAGGCCTTAGACGAGGCGGGGGTGAAGCTCGCAGACATTGACCAGATTGGCGTGTCCGCTGGTCCGGGGTTGATTGGTTCTCTGGCGGTAGGAATCGCCGGAGCAAAAGCCCTGGCCGCCGCTACTGGTAAGCCGCTTTACGGGGTGAATCACGTCATCGGACACCTGGCGGTGGACCAGCTGGTCAACGGTGAACTGGAACTGCCGGCAGTGGGACTGGTCGTCAGCGGTGGACACACAAACCTGTTGCTCATCACTGATTTTGCGGCTGAAGGTGGAATCAGGGAACTGGGCGGTACCCTCGACGATGCTTCGGGGGAAGCCTTTGACAAGGTCGGGCGCGTGCTGGGACTGCCCTATCCGGGAGGTCCGCATGTGGATCGGCTGGCCCGCGAAGGCAGACTGGGGGCGATTGACTTTCCGCGCGGTCTGGCCGGAGCAAAATACGCGAAAACCCACCCTTATGATTTTTCTTTCTCCGGACTGAAAACTGCGGTGGCTCGCTACGTGGGTCAGCTTGAAGCCTCCCCGGAAGTACGGAGCCGCCCGGACTTTACGGAGGATTTCGCCCCCGCACGCGAAGGCAAACCGTGGTTGCCGGTAGCGGATATTTGCCGCGGTTTTTCGGAATCCGTAAACGACTCCCTGGTCAGCAAGACTATGCGGGCGCTAACCGATTTTGATGCAAAAACCCTGGTGGTGGGCGGCGGATATTCCGCGAATTCCCGACTGCGCGAATGGCTGACGGAGGAATGCGCGCGAGCTGATATCACCCTGCGGATTCCCCCGCTGAAGTTCTGTACCGACAACGGCGCGCAGATTGCGGCCATCACAGCGGCAATTGCAGATACGAATTCCCCCAGCCGGGCGGATTTTTCGCCAGTCTCCGCCCTGGACCTCACTACCGTTATCGTCTAAGGCCACCGATATCATCTAGGCAGCGGAAACTTAACAACCAATCGAAAAACCAGCCTCACCGCAGACCCCTGTGAAAGGCCCGCTGAAGCACACCTCTTGTCGGCTCAGTCCTAAACGAAACCGTGCGGAAAAGGTATGCTAAGAACCATGACGGAAACGAAGTCGAGCGAAACCATAAAACTGGTGCTCACCCTCTCCTGCCCCGACCGACCCGGAATTGTTCACGCCGTATCCGGCATGGTAGCCGGCGCGGGGGGCAATATCATCCAATCGGCCCAGTTCGCAGACACCGACACGGGACTGTTCTTTATGCGAGTGGAGATGGATGTTCCCAGCGTTCACGACATTAACGCCCGGGTGGAGGCTTTAGCTGCCGATTTTCAGATGGCTTGGGACTTGGACGAAATTGGGCGGGCGCTGCGCACCGTCATCATGGTTTCCAAAGAGGGACATTGCCTGTCCGACCTGCTCTATCGTGTGCGTGATCACTCGATTCCAATTGATGTGAAAGCGGTCGTGGGCAACCACCCCGATTTGGCTCCCATCGCAACGTTCTATCAAGTGCCGTTTATTTTGGTGCCGGTCACGAAAGACAATAAACCCGAAGCGGAACGGCAGCTGCTTGACTTGGTCGCCGCGGAAAAGGTCGAGCTGGTGGTGTTGGCCCGCTATATGCAGATTCTTTCCGACAAACTGTGCCGGGAGATGAGCGGGCGCATCATCAACATTCACCACTCGTTCCTGCCGTCGTTCAAGGGTGCAAAGCCGTATGACCAGGCCCACGACCGCGGTGTGAAACTCATTGGGGCGACCGCGCACTATGTCACGGCGGATTTGGATGAAGGTCCCATCATTGAACAGGACGTTTCCCGAGTGGATCACACGTTTACCGCCATCGATATGCGTAAACAAGGTCAGGACGTGGAACGTCGAGTCTTGGCTCAAGCCGTGAAGTGGCACGCCGAGCATCGCGTGTTGATGAACGGCAACCGCACCGTGATTTTCCGGTAAAGACGCCGAATTGCGAGTAAACCATGTCAGAACACCGGCCTCCAGACAACGCGAAAGCGGACGAGCAACTTCCTGACGACCAGATTTCGGACAGCACGCAACCAGGCCGACCTTCGGACAACACAAACGCGAACTACCGACCTCCGGACGACCCCGAAACCGCACCCTCGGAGGGGTGCTATCGCCAAGAAACACGTAACATCCGCCGTGTCGCCTTCATTTTGAACCCGGCCTCCGCCAAAGGCCACGCCCGCAAAACTGCTCGGGTAGCCCGGAAAGTACTGGAGCAACGCGGTCTGGAGATTGTTGATTTTCCAAGTGATACTGCGGCACAAGCCCGGGACTCGGCTCGCCGGGCTGCGGCTGATTCCACGGTGGACGCCATCGTCGTTTCCGGTGGAGACGGGATTCTTTCGCTGGTCCTGCAGGAGCAGGTTGGTTCGGACAAGCCTTTGGGGATTATTCCGGCAGGTTCTGGCAACGACCATGCCCGTCACTATGGGATTCCGCTGAATCCGCGTAAATCCGCGGGCATCATCGCGGATGGTTTCGTTAGTCAAACCGACCTGGGACTCGCGACTTTTACCGATTTGCGCGGCAAAGAACGCCAGCGCTGGTGGTCCACCATTACCTGCGTAGGGTTTGACCAAATGGTGGCGGATAAAACCCAGGAAATGCGCTGGCCGCACGGTTCGCTACGCTACATCTTGTCCTTGTTAATTATTCTGGCGAAGTTCCATCCCCGCCCGGTTCGTCTCAGTCTCGACGGGGTGGTTTGGGGCGAGAATCACCTGACGTTATGCGCCGTAGCCAATGGAAAGTGCTATGGAGGCGGTGTGGTAGTGGCTCCGCAAGCCTCCAGCTACGACGGGGTTTTCTCGATATCGACGTTGAGCTCAATGCCCCGCCGGAAGGTGCTTCGTCCCTTACTGGCTGCCAAGAGGGGGAAATTCGCTGGCGCTCCCGGGGTGACTTTTCACGAGGCTCGCCAAGTCAGCTTAGAGATGGAAGGGTTGGCTCCCATTGCCGATGGGGAACGCTTGGGGTACGGGACGGTCAACTTGGAATGCGTGCCTAGAGCCGGGTGGTTTATTTTGCCGCGGCCCGAGGGGATTTAGGGCACGGTTACGGACCCATCAACACCGCAAAAACGAGTACGTAGCAACACCATTTCGTCGGGGGATTAGCAAGGACTCGCACCGCTCGCCTTGCCCCCCACCACTCAAAACCAACTCGTCGGGGGATTAGCAAGGACTCGCACCGCTCGCCTTGCATACCCCTCCTCGCTCGCAACAAAAAACGAGAAAAGAAAAACAATACGTCGGGGGATTAGCAAGGACTCGCTTCGCTCGCCTTGCATACCCCTCCTCGCTCGCGCCACATGAAAGTAAACTTTCATGTGGCGCTCGCTCGTCGGGGTGACAGGATTTGAACCTGCGACATCCTGCTCCCAAAGCAGGCGCGCTACCAAGCTGCGCTACACCCCGGAAAGGTACAGTTCATCGTACCGGAAAGTTCGAGTTGGAGGAAACCCATCAGACCCGGTAGACTCATTTACACGCGGGCGTAGCTCAATGG
>NZ_CFKZQR010000028.1:0-27265 GCF_985070215.1 Mobiluncus sp.
AAGCAGTATTAGCCGCCGCGCCCCTGGAGGTCGCCGCCAACCTGTATAACCGGCGTACCTCACGGCGCGACCTGGGAGTGTTTGGGGACGCGGAAACCGCCGCGCCGTATCAGCGCCCCGCGCTCGACCCGTTCACGCCCGCCCTACCGATACTCCGGCCGTACTTGCCGCCGCCCGTAGCGTAAAGGACACCCTCATGGCAATGTTGGAAGCCGCCCGTGAAATAGTGAACCAGTTAAACAACTGTTTCACTAAAGCCGGTGTGAAAGCCACCGCGACACTTGACCCTACCGAGGTAAGCCCGCGCGTACACGCTAACCAGGTCGCGGCTATCGTTACCGCCCCCGATTACCGGTTTACGGGCATTACTACCGTGGAAGCTGACTGGGAAATCTGGCTGATAGCCCCCGGCGCGCAAGACCTAGAGGGCGCGTGGGAGACCCTGGAAAACGCCCTGGAAGCATTCCGTGAGGTGTTTCAGGTTACCGAGGTTAAACCAGCCACGTATCAGCCCGCTAACGGCGCTACCTATCCCGCGCTAATAGCGAATTTTGAATCAGTCCACCAATACGAAAACCAATAGAAAGGAAACCCTATCATGTCGTTTACACCTCAGAAACTCGGTCCGGGTCATCTCAAGTTTGGCTCTACCGGTTCAGAACAAGAATTCGGTTCTATGACTACCGCGACCAGTATCGAGCCAGATATTAAGGAAGAGGAACCGGTACCCATGCTCGACGGCTCGAACTATGTCGAGCAAGGCGAAATCCTTGGAACCCTTAAGGGTACGTTTTACCAGGATTACACCATGGAGGGGCTAACCGCCTGGACATGGACAAACGGCGGTAAAAATATGCCTTTCGAGTTCCGACCCCGTAACGACTCGGACATGGTGATTACCGGGTCTTGCATGATTAAACCCGTCACAGTCGGAGGCGACCCGAACAAGGCAAACACCGCCGATTTTGAATTTACGCTCACAGCCCGCCCGGTCATGACGAAAGCCACCGCAACCCCGACGGTAGGGAGCTAAGCGAGATGGGTCAGGTGAGCGGGGCGCCCGTTCAGGGAATCCAGGTAGAAGGCGCCAGAGAATTACGCCGTCAGCTAAAAGCCGCCGGTGATGACCTTACCGAGATGAAAGCAGTCCATCACAAGGTCGGTTCACTGGTCGCTAAAACCTCGAAAATCCTTGCGCCCCGCTCACCTGACTCGACTCACATCGCTGAGACTACCCGCGCGTCTCAAACTAAAACCGCGGCAGTCGTAAAAGTAGGCGGCGCTAAGTTCCCCTACGCTAACCCCATTCATTGGGGTTGGTTTACCCGCCCTAACGCATCAAAAGGGTGGCGGGGTGGAGCGATAAAACCCCGTTTTTGGGTGTCGCGCGCCGCCGCGCAAACAGAACCCGAATGGTTCCGAATTTACGAGGACTATGTAAACAAAACCCTGGACCAAGTGAAAGGAAAACCCTAAATGAAACCGTTTATTATTCAAGCTGAAACCGCTAACAACGGTAGTTTTCGTGAGCGCGTCTTAATGATTGACAAACTCATGTTTGAAAAAGCCGCCCGCGCTAACGGCTGGAATATGCAAACCTCCGAAATCACGTTTACCGCGTTTTGTGCCTGGCAGGTATTGAAACGGCTACACAAAATCCCGACAGAACTCACCTACGAACAGTTTATTGAGGCGGAACTGTTGGACGCCGTGATTATTCAAGAGGAACCAGGGGAAAACCCTACAGTTACGGCGTGAACTCTTATCATGCCGTTCTAGTTGCTTTGGCCATACGCTCGGGAATCCCCCCTAGCGTATGGCTCAAAGAACCCCCCGAGTATTTAGAAACAGCTCTCACGTTGCTAGAAAACGAGGCAAACAATGGCTAACAAGTCCGCGATCATGTCGGTTCGTATTATTGGCGACGCGAAAAAAGCCATTAGCGAAATGGATAAACTAGGCAACCATACGTCAAAGTTTGGAAGCCTAGTAAAATCTGCTGGTGCTGTAGCTGTTGCCGGCCTTGCCGCCGCCTCCGCCGCTATCGGCGGATTAGTCATCGCCGGGGTAAAAGCCGCTGGCGATCTCGAACAGTCAGTAGGCGCCCTGGATACCGTATTCGGTGACGCCGCCGCTAGTATGCACAAGAACGCTAAGGCCGCTAGCGATGCCCTAGGACTGACCGAAAACAGCTACAACGAACTCGCTACCCTGTTAGGCACCCAGCTTAAAAACGGCATGGGTGGAGCCGCCGCCGATATGCAAAAGGTAGGTGCTAAAACTAACGAACTAATAGGGTTGGGCGCTGACCTGGCTTCCATGTTCGGGGGAACCACTAGCGACGCGGTAGGCGCGCTATCCTCCGCCCTGAAAGGTGAACGCGACCCTATTGAGCGTTATGGTGTGTCCCTGAAACAGGCCGCGATTGACGCGAAAGCCGCGGAACTCGGATTTACCAAGGTAGGCGGCTCTTTCGACGCGGAAGCGCAACAGGCCGCGACCCTGGCCCTGATTATGGAGCAGACCGCCGCCGCGCATGGGAATTTTGCGCGTGAATCTGACACTTTCGCGCACCAAATCGAGGTAGGAAAAGCCCAAATCGGCAACATCACCGCCGAGATTGGTAAAGGATTTTTGCCCATTCTTACCAAGGGCGGGCAAGTCATAAACACGAAATTTTTGCCCGGCGCGCAAAAGTTGGCCTCGCAAATCGCACCCACCTTAGCCGTCGTGTTTTCTACCCTCGTTCCCATGATTAACCCGCTAATCCAGGGGTTCACCCAGCTGGTAGGCACCGGGCTAACCCCTACCGGTATAGGTTTCGCGGCGCTAAAGGCAAACATTAACCCCATCATGGGGTTATTGAAAACCCTGGGAGAGGTCCTAATAGGGTCAATACTGCCCCAACTTATCAGCTTGGGGCAGGCGGTAGTTCCGCCAATACTGGGACTAATAAACGGGATAGTACCACCACTAACCGAAATAATCGGTATCGTGGTCAGTTTGGCCGGGGCGCTTATCGACAGTATCATGCCGCCGCTCACTCAAATAATCGGGTCCGTGCTTCCGCCGCTGACTACAGTAATATCGGCTCTCATGCCCCTACTAGCTGACGTGGTGAAAGCGATAGCGCCCGTAATCCAGGTAATCGGGGTTGTGATTGGCCTAATCCTGAACATCCTCCAGCCCGCGATAAAGTTCGTTGCCGATTACATCGCCGTCGTTGTAAAGACCGTTTCAGGTGTTCTTGATGGGCTATTCAAGCTGGTTTCAGGGTTGATTACAGGGGATTGGCGCCTAGCCTGGCAGGGTGCTAAACAGATTTTTGGCAGTATCTGGCAGGGTATTACCGGGATACTAAAAGCCCAATGGGACTGTATCAAAGGTTTCTTTACCGCTCAGCTTGAGAACATAAAAACCGTATGGTCGGGCGCCTGGAACCTAGTCAGCACCTATTTTTCTAACGTGTGGAAATCAATCCAAGCAGTTTTAGCCGGTGCGTGGAGCGCCATTCAAAACGCGGTAAACGGCGGCATCACAAACACGGTAAACACCGTGAAATCTTTGCCTGGAAAGGCTGTTGCCGCGCTTGGAAATATCGGAAATGCCCTATTTAATGCCGGTAAGAACCTGGTCCAGGGCTTTATCAATGGAATCAAATCCATGTTTGGGGCGATAGGCTCAACCGCCCGCGACCTTGGCAATAAGGCAATGAGCGGGGTAAAGAACGTGTTAGGGATACGGTCGCCCTCCAAAGTCTTTACCGATATCGGTGTCATGACCGGGCGCGGCATGGTGAACGGTGTCGAGTCCATGCAAGGCAAAGTTCAAGACGCTTTGAAAGACATGGTAAACCCGGCCAATCTCAAACCCCTGACAGTACCGTTGAAGCCCCCGGACGTGAACGCGACCTTACAGGTTGCCGGCTACGCTACGCCCAAAACCGCCCCCGCTACAACGATAAACATCACTATCAACGGGGCTGTAGACCCTGACAGTACCGCCCGGCAAATCAAACGCCTACTTTCCCAATACGACGCGAAACTACAGGGGGCAACCATTGGATAACTGGAAAACAAACTTTTACCTAGACGGTGAACTAATCCCGGGCGACGCTCAAACAGCCGCCGCCGGGAACCCCGCCGTACTTGCCGGCTGTTCCGTGAACTGGGGACGCGACACCACTACCGAACAACCCAAGGCCGCTAGTATGAGCGCGACAATCGGGCTAGGAACCCACGCCCGCCAATGGGCTGAAAAACTCAAAGTCGGAAAGCCTGTAAGGCTAACCACTAGCGGGGAAATCATCGAAACCCCCCCGACCCCGCCGCTTCCTTTCACACCTGGCACCTACGAAACCACCCCGTCAGGCCTAACCCCTACGCCTGACGGAACGTTTAGCGCCCCGCGGGAAATAGCCGCGACCCTATACCCAGGAAACCCAGACGCGACCCTAGGCGAATGGGACAACCTACCCACTTTCCAAAATAAGCCCTGGAAATGGACCCTGGAAACCACCGCCCCTGTAGGGAGCGAAATCCATGTAACAGTTCTGACTTCCCCGCGCCCCGCCGGTCCCTGGAAAGTACATAGCGGGAAAGTAACGCAAACCACAACCCCAAGCGCGACCCTTACCGGGGTCATCTCCGACGCCCCGCAAGGCAACTATATCGCCCTAGCATTTAGCGTTACACAGCCATTGTCAGCCTGGAAAGACGAACCAGGCGCCTGGACCGACCACCCAGAAGCCTGGAACGTAAATATCGAAAACATCACGGCAAAAGCAAACCTGATCCAGGGCGGAAAAGGACGGTGGCGCACAGTTGAAGTTTTCAACGGGCGGGTTACCCAGATAGACATTAAACCAGACAAACGGTTTACTGCTGTAGCTGTAATATCGGCGGGGGACTGGCTAGCGGCGGCGGCTAACACGATTATCGGAATCCCGCCACGCTCGAGCGAACCCGCAACAGCCCGCCTAGACGCCTACATACAGGCCTCGAGTCTCGGTATTTCTACAGCCTGGGACGAGGGTATTACCGCCACCCTGGCAGGGCGTGACGTAGACGCGCAAGCCCTGGACAGTCTTATTACTGAAATCGCTGTATCTTGCGACGCTGTAGCCTGGCCAGCGACCCACGCAACCACCGGGCCGTATTTGAGACTTGAAAACATGGCTAACCGCGCCGCCGCCCGCGGGCTAAACCTGGAAAACGGAACAGCTGTAATCGGGGAAGCCTCAAGCGGGCAAACCATACTACCCGCCCCGGCAATCGAGAAAGCCCCGGTAAAGTTCACGCGAAACCCCGCCGCGCTCACAACCCAAGTATCAGTAAGGTGGATTGAGGAAACCACCAACGCAAACGGGGAACTAGAAAAAACCGACCGTACCGAGAAACTAACCAATCCCGAACTAGAAAAACTATATGGGCGCCGGTCCATTTCCGTATCTACTGAGCTAAACAGCCAAACGCAAGCTAAAGCGTTAGCGGAGCGCCTAGTAAACAGAATCATTGGGGAAACCTGGCAAATCAGCGGGCTAACATGGCGAGGAAGCGCTGGACCCGCGTCGATTACGCTCGACTTACTGGACGGGACCCGCCGTAACGGCGCGCCCTACCGAATCGAACCGATGGAGGAATGGACCCCTAAAAAGTCCATGGCCGTGTTCATCGAGGGCGGAACCTACCGGTGGGACGGACACGAATGGACACTCGATATATCCGCCTCAACCCCGCCGCCTGGTTCGGGCAAATCCGCCGCGTGGCAAGACCCGCCCCCCGCCTATACCTGGACCGTGTTCAACACCCTTACATGGCAAGACATGCAAGGTACACAAATCAACCAATAGAAAGGAAAACAACAATGCCAGCAACCACTACAAACTTAGGCCTTCCCTACCCGCTACCCACCGACCCAATCGCAGACGGAGCAAACCAAATCAAAGCCCTAGCCGAAAAAATCGACCAAGGAATCCAAACGTTGGTTCTAGAAGTCGTAACAATCAGGCTAACGACCAATCCGAATAGCTCAAGTGACGCGTGGAAAATCGGGGAAGCATCCGCAGACATACCCGCAACAATCACAACCCCTCTAGGCGCTTTTTGCGATACAACCTATATATCTGCATCCGGGTCAAACTTTAGCGGGTTTGTTAGGTGTTCGGCCGCATTCATCGAGAACAATAAAATCACGATCCGGGGCATGAGTACAGGAACCCCTACCAGCACTGAGGTCAAAGTTCTCGTTTGGGGCTATGGAAAGCCGGTCGCAAAATGACCACAGTAGCCACAATCCTCAACATTGCCGCCCGCGAAATCGGTTACAGCCGCTGGACAGATCCGCAACCTGGCACGAAGTACGGACGTGACTATGCCGGTAGACATGGCAAATATTACGGAACCAGCGGCGTCCCCTATTGTGCCATGTTTGTCACGTGGGTATTCCGGCAAGCCGGAACAACCCCGCCCGGCGGGGACTTCGCCCATTGCCCTACCGGTATAAAGGCCATGAAAAAGCTAGGCCTGGAAGTCAATAAACACGACGCCCAACCGGGGGATATCGTGTTTTTTGACTGGGACGGCGGAGTTTCCGACCATGTTGGAATCGTTGAACGAAACCTAGGCAACGCCCTGCAAACTATCGAGGGAAACACTACAGTCGCTTGGAAATCGGGCGGGGTAGGCAGACGCACCCGCTCGTTTGGTGTCGTTTGTAATGTGTTTCGTCCCCGCTACGACAGCGCCCCGCCCGTAGCGCAAGCCCGCAAAACAATCACCGTGGACGGATATTTTGGGCATGAATCAATCCGCGCCCTACAGACCAGGCTAGGAACCCCCGCCGATGGGGTCATTTCCTCACAACCAGCCGTGAATAAACCATACGTACCTAACGCGGGTGCTGGGTGGGAATGGGTCGCACACGGCGCGAAAGGCTCCACCTGTATAAAAGCATGGCAAAAGCGTGTCGGAGCCGTTGCAGACGGATATTTTGGGCGCGAAACAGTCACCAAGACCCAGCAATTCTTAGGCGTGCCAGCAGACGGCTACGCCGGAAACCAAACAATGACGGCCTGGCAAACATGGATAAACAACCACTAGAAAGGAACAAACCCATGGGAAACCACGAAGAAACCCCTGAAACCGAATCTATTACTGAGCTTATCCCGCCACCTGTGCGCTCATGGCTCTACGGAATCGCGACCGCGCTAATCCCGCTACTAAGCGCCTACGGTGTCATAAGCGACCAAACCGCCCCGCTATGGATCGCCCTGGCCGGGGCAATCCTCGCAACCGGAACCGCCCTAGCCTATCGACCCACCCGAAAGGGGGACTAATGCCTACCTGGCTCACCGATTTGCAGGGCATCGGCGCTATTTTGAGCGGTATCGCCGCCATCATCGCCGCCGTATACGCTCGCTCTGCCTCGAAAGAAATGAAACCAGACCACGGTACAAGCATGAGGGATTTAATCGATGTGATGGATGACCGCATCAAAAGCCTGGGGCACAGGCAGGGTGAACTCCACGATGATATCCAGAGTTTCATACAAGATGCTCGTGATGACCATACCCGACTATGGAAAGAACTCGAAAAAATCCAGCGCTAAATGTTACAAAACGTGTCATATTATTACCAGATTGTAAATATCCGCATATTATTACCCGTTTGAAGCATGACGGAATCATGTCAAAGTTGCGCGGCCTGTACCGCCCGCGTCAATGGATTTAAATCCAGCTTTATATACCGCTTAGTGGTGTCCGTTTTGACATGACCCATAACAGCCCCTACCGCTAAAAGGTCATGTGTCTCTCGATAGGCAACAGTCCCGAATCGGTGTCGTAGCATATGGCCGGTTACGCCGCGGGGCATGGCGCGACTTAGCAGTTTTTGCACCCATTTAGCGGATAAATGCCCGTCAATGCGCCCGGGAAATAGCCAGCCTGGACAATTCTCCAAGCTATAGATCAGCGTGGAATCCTGCACCGGAATAACTCGAACTCTTCCGCCCTTGCCCATGACGCGCAACACTTCGCCGTTCCAGTCTCGACCCGCTATTGTGGCTATTTCGCATGACCGCAAACCGCAAAGAGCCGCGAATTTAATCAT
Source organism: Mobiluncus sp. (assembly GCF_985070215.1). Taxonomy (NCBI): domain Bacteria; kingdom Bacillati; phylum Actinomycetota; class Actinomycetes; order Actinomycetales; family Actinomycetaceae; genus Mobiluncus; species Mobiluncus sp. Next base: position 8,109 of record NZ_CFKZQR010000028.1, read on the forward strand.
TAAGGCGGTACGGTGGTCAGCCTCGGAAAGGGCGCGTTTCACTTGTGTTTCGGTTGCGGGGCGGGGTATCCCGTCAGGTACATGGATAGGCGCTAGTCTCTTTGCAGGATTTTTTGCTAGCACCTCGCAGTTTTCGAGGTAGGAAAAGAAACCTTTAGCTACAGCTTGCGCGCTACGGCGCGTCTCAGCTTTCCAGTCATGCCCGGCAAGCCATTCCTCTAGTCGGTCTTGTGTGACTAGGGCGGGGCATGGGGCAATCGTGCGTAATCTTGCCAAATAATGCCGGTGCAGGCCGATTGTTCCGCTTAATCTTCCAGACGCTTTTAAAGACAGCAGATAGGCGTTAATGCAGGTAGTCCAATCGTTTGAATTCATAGCCTGAGACTACGCGACTAAAACCACCTTGAACTGAGTAAATCCGTAATCAGTGGGTTCAGGGTTCGAGTCCCTGATGGCGTACCACTCAAAACGTTGCAATTCCAACAAAATCTCCCATTTGCACCCTATTTTTACCACGCCAAACAGTGGGTTATTAATAAAGCCAGCTCCACCCAACAAACTGTCGTGGGTTCTACCTGAGGTAAGCAGACAGGTTTGCCGATTACCAGCGGAGATGAATCCGGGCTATTGCCTGGTAGTCGAGGGACATGGTAAATTTAAATTGGTGGATGTGAGAGCATCTGCTGCCAAGTTTGTGGACGAACCGTTCACTGAGCCGGGAGGTGAAAGTCCCGGCTCAAACTGTATCTTTTTCGATTACCGTGCGAGAACTAAGTATCTTTGCTGACGAATCCGGCACTGAGGCCGACACTAGTGGCTATTACCTGTTAACTTTGGTTCTGCATGACCAATCCGAGGATGTGACCGGGCCAATATCTGATTATGAATCGGCTTTGAGGATTCGCGGTCTCACTGACATTCCCATGCACTCATCGCCTTTACTACGCGGTAACGAAGATTACGAGAATCTAGACGTGGCGTTGCGTTTGAAATACCTATTTGCCTTTAATGCGTTTGTTCTGCGGCTCCCGATTCATTACCGGTCTTTCGTGTTTGAACGAAAGGCCGCGCCTGGACTGGAGGCTCTGCAAACGGTTTTGCCTGAGGCATTACGTAGTTTCGTACGGTCGAACCTTGAGTGGCTGCTAGGTTTTGACCAGGTAAAGATTTACTACGACGGCGGTCAACCGACCGTTGAAATGGCCTTACGAGAGGTGTTTACTCAAGCATTAGCGCGACAGGTTTCAGTATTTAAGCCGGGCGGGTTTCGTGAATACCGTTTAGCGCAGGTCGCGGATTACTTCTGCACCATAGAGTTGACACGTTTGAAATTCCAGACCAAATCAGCAACGCACACGGACCTACTTTTCTTCCAGAGTAAGCGCGATTTCCAAAGGAAATACCTTAACCGGGTGAGAAAAAAGTGGATTGGCTGAGATTCTCGGTACCGCACCAACAGTAGCACCCAGCGACGGGATTCCCTTAAATCTCAAACCATAGTGTTATTGGAACATCTGACAACTCTCGGAAAGCACGGCGGGCGCAGGATGGAAGTCCCGCGCCCGCAGCCAAGCCTGAAAAATCAGTCGATTTTGGCGACCTGGTTGAAGTTCAACTCCACCGGAGTCTCGCGCTCGAAGATAGTGACCAACACGGTCAGCTTCTGAGTTTCGGCATTGACCTCGGCAATCGTCGCGGAAAGCGTCTCGAACGGACCGGAGGTAATAGTCACCGACTGACCCACCTCAAAATCTGTCGCCACCGGAGCAGTCCGCTGCGTCGCTTGTGAAATCTCGACTTGACCGTCTTCCACCGCCACTTTCGCGGCCTCCTTGGCGGTCGGGGCCAGCATATTGACCACTTCCGCCAACGTCAGCGGCACGGGATCCTGCTGGTTGCCCACAAAACCAGTCACGGCCGGGGTGTCCTTAACCAGACGCCACGAGTTCTCATCCATGTCCATGCGCACCAAAACATACCCAGGAATGCGCGGACGCTGCACGACCTTGCGGCTCTTGGCCTTGACTTCGACATGTTCTTCCATCGGAATCTCGACCTGGTAGACATAATCTTCCATGCCGGGATTATTCGCCACGCGCTGTTCAATGTTCTGTTTCACACGTTTTTCGTAAGAAGAGTACGTGTGTACCACGTACCACCGGCCTGGCAACGCGCGCAGCTCGACTTCAAGGGCCTGCTTCGGGTCGAGTTCCTCAGTCTCGGTTTCCGCAGCATCCGCGGTGTCCTCGATGATTTCACCAGTTGCGGGGTCCACGTTCGCGGGGACTTCCTCTAGGTCCGGTTCAGCCGTAGAAGCGTCCTCGGCAGGCTGGGCGGCCTCGGCGGCCTGGTTAGGCTCCGGCTGGGCTTCCTCAGCCACAGCAGCGTTTTCTTGCAATTCGTTCTCGTCTGACATTACTGATATTCCTCGTGGGGCAATGATGTTGAAAAGACCAAACAGGTCTAGCTAAAGATAAGGTCGGTCAGGGCTCCGAAACCCAAATCCATCAACCCGACCGCGGCCATGATGATAGCAACGAAAACAATCACGACCAAGAAGTAGCGCCACAGTTCTTCTCTGGTGGGATAGACGACTTTTTTCATCTCATCCACGACTTGGCGGAAAAACTGCGCGATACGCGCGAAAAAACCAAGTTCCTGATCAGCGCTAGGGGTAGCTTCGGCTTTTTTCGCCGGCTGAATGGCACCTTCGGTTTCTGCCATTATTTGTTCCTCCTGTAGGCAATTTCTTTCCCCGCCGCGGGCACACTTCACCCTAAACAAATTAACGGGGGGATGTGTCAAATCATAGTAGAAAACTGTACCTAAAGCCAATCGTGAGGGGCCGGTACACGGCCGGTACACGGCTCATGGGAGGCTGACCCGCGGCAGGCCCGGCGGCGTCTAACGCGCCAAGACCGTCACCGCGGCGGGCTCAGCCGGAACAGGAGGCGGGGACTTCAGCTCTGTCGCCTCATTTCCCATAACTTTCACCAGTTCCTCATGGTAGCGCTGGACGGTAGCGGCATCGAGACGCGAGCCGGGCGGGGTGGCTCCGCCATCGAAATCGTGGACGGGAACCGCGTGGAATCGGCTACGGTCCAGCACGACCGGGACCCACGCCGCTTGGCTGAGAGTGACCTGCGGGTTTTTCTCCGGCCCGGAGATGTCAAAACTCAGCCACGCAATCGACTCAATCTGAGTGCCGATTCCCATATCGGGGGTTTGGCTGGTCAGCAGGTTTCCGGTGCCGAAATAGGTCCACATCCCGGCGCCGTGCACTCCCCCGGGCGTGAGAGTAATCCGCTGGGGAAAGTGGGCGTGGTGGCCGACATAGGCGTCCACGACCCCGGATTGCGCCAGAGCCTGTGCCCATTGCCGCTGTTGGGGCTGGGGTTCATAGACGTATTCGCTGCCGCCGTGGGGACTGACAATCACGATGTCCGCCCCGGCCTGACGGGCTTGCCGAGCATACTCGATGATTTGCTCGACATCGTTGATTTCCACCAGGTAAGGGTGGCGGTCCACTTCCGGCACGGATTCAAAATTCAGCCCGTACGTAAAAGACAAGTGCGCCACGTGTACGGTGCGTCCGCCCTTGTGAATTTCATACATTTGCCAAGGGGTTTGCTCGGCATTCGCGCGGGTCCCAGCCGTCCCCAGCCCGGCGTTTTGCAGCACTTCCAAAGTGTGGGCGATACCCGCGGTTCCTTGGTCCCAGCTGTGGTTCGACGCCGTGGAACAGCCGTCATAACCGACCTGGACCAGGCCGTTTGCCCAATCCATCGGGGCGTTGAAAATCGGGTAGCCGTGGGGGGCTTGTCCGGGTTTTCCGTAGGGAATTTCTTGATGGCACAAGGCCAGGTCGGCGCGTTCCAGGTAGGGCTTCACCTCTGCCAGCAGTTTCTCTAGGTGATACTGTCCGTCTGCCTCTCGAGACGCGGCCGTAACCCAGCCGTGGCTCAAAATGTCCCCGGTCATCGCCACAGTTAGGGTGGTTGGGGCGAGAGGCTCAGCAGTGCGGGGTACGGTTGAGGTCACTGGAGCCGGTGTGTGGTGTTGGTTCACGGTTCCGATACCCGCCGCGACCGCAACCAGCGCAACGATTCCCGCCAGGAACATCAGCAGGAACAGGGCGGTACTGGGTCGGCTTCGGTACACAGACACTCCCGGAAACATTGGAAACTGTATGAGCCAAGTGGCAGGGAAGACAGGACTCGAACCTGCAACCTACGGTTTTGGAGACCGTTGCGCTACCAATTGCGCCACTTCCCTTGTTTTGCGCACGCCCCGCCGGGCGGAAACGAAAAACGCAGCGTCCTCAATGATAAGGCAAATCCGCCATAACTTTCAAGCGCGCTAATACCGAGCCGAATCAAAACATTTCACCGGGGGCAACGCCCCAACGCGCCACCCCCGGTGAAATCCAAAATCTACTTCACTTTTGCCAGCAAATCCTGCACCCGGCTAACTCCTTCGACCAGGTCAGCATCGGAAAGAGCGTAGGACATGCGGATAAAGCCGCTGGGACCGAAGGCTTCGCCGGGAACCACCGCGACTTCGGCCTTATCCAAAATCATGGCCGCCAGCTGGGAGGAGGACTCGATGCGCTCCCCATCCAAGCTACGCCCAAACAAGCCTGTGACGTCGGGATACACATAGAACGCGCCGCGTGGCACCGGTACCTGCAAACCGTCAATCTCACGCAACATCCGCACGATGGTCTGACGGCGCTGGTCAAAGGCTTGACGCATCTGTTCCACCGCGTCCAACGGCCCGTTCAACGCCGCGATGGCAGCCCGCTGGGCAATGTTGCACACGTTGGAAGTCAGGTGGGACTGGAAGTTCGTGGCGGCCTTGATGACGTCAGTCGGTCCGTTCATCCAGCCCAAACGCCACCCGGTCATGGCGTAGGACTTCGCCACGCCGTTGACAATGACGCAGGTATCTGCCAGTTCCGGAACCAGCTTCAGAATGTGTGCGGGCTTAGCATCGTCATAGAGCAGGTGTTCATAGATTTCATCACTGATGACCCACACGCCCTTTTCCACAGCCCACTGGCCGATGGCGGTCAGTTCCTCGGGGGTGTAGACCGTGCCGGTCGGGTTGGACGGCGAACACATCAGCAGGACTTTGGTCCGCTCGCTGCGTTTCGCCTCCAAGTCCTCCGGGGTGACTTTGTAGTCCCGGTCAGCACCGGCGAAAACTTCCACCGGAACGCCGCCAGCCAGGCGAATCGCCTCGGGGTAGGTGGTCCAATAGGGCGCGGGCAGCAGCACTTCGTCACCGGGGTCGACGGTGGCGGCAAAAGCCTGGAACACGGATTGTTTCCCGCCGTTGGTGACGATGACGTTGTTCGGGTCGATTTCGTAGCCGGAGTCGCGCAAGGTCTTGGCGGCGATGGCTTCGCGGGTGACCAGCATCCCTTTGCCTTGGGTGTAGTGGTGGTTCGCGGGGTCTTTACAGGCCGCCACGGCGGCTTCCACGATGTAATCGGGGGTCGGGAAATCCGGTTCACCAGCGCCGAAGCCGATAACAGGCTTTCCGGCAGCTTTCAGTTCTTTCGCTTTACTATCGACAGCGAGGGTCGCGGACGGGGCAATGGCGGCAAGGCGCGCAGAAACACGATTTTTACTCATGCCCCCATTCTTGCACTTTTCGCCAGGGCAGCGCACCGTTTTCGTGGGGCCCAGCCTAGGTGGGCCACAGGACAGCCGCGACCGCGAAAAAACCTATTCCCCCAGTTCAGGGCCGGCATCGAGATCCCGTTTCACCGCGCGGGTCGTCCTGACGTAATAGAACACAGCCGCCGCCACCATCACGATGCTGACCACGATGGAGGGATAGTCCCGGTGCGCCGTGAGAGCAATGACTATCAGCGTCGCCGCCGCCACTACCGTGAATCCCAACACGACCCGCGCCAAGAAGACGACACGGTTGTATTCTTCACGGCTGGTAGAGGGCCGCCCCGGCAGGCTATCCGCGCCATGCTCGGGACACTCTCCGGTCACCGGCTGATCATCAGGCAGCCCGCTGGTGCCCGCCAAAGGTTCGTTCATGGCTTCAGCCTATCAAAGCCAGCCTAGGTAAACAGGACGAAAACCCGTCTCCCTGCGCACAGTTTCCACAAGTTATCCACAGGTGTTGGGGACAGTTTTGCAGAGTTTACTGGGGAAATCGCACATCGGTTTGTATTAACAAACCCGTCACCGCCGTCAGGGTTCTGAACTGGGTATTTGCAGCAATTCACCTGATATTACGCCATTTTTTCACCCCTTTATTAACCTGGAGTTTACCTGCACTTTTCCGCCGGAAACTCCTTCATCCACATTTTTTCCACAGGCCATGTGTATAACTCGTTCGCACTAGGCGGCAGCCCGGCGCAGAGTCGTTTGCCGCATCCGGCTCAACGCCCCGGCGACATCGCCCAAGTCTGGTTCAAACAAGTCCGCATAGACATCAAGGGTCAGCGAAGCCGAGGAATGCCCCAGCATGCGCTGCACCGCCTTCACGTTAGCTCCCGCCGACACCGCCAAAGTGGCGGCGGTGTGGCGCAGGTCGTGTATGTGCAGTCCGGCCTGTCCGACCGCGAGCGCCGCCATGTCGAAGTGTAAGCGCAGGTTGGAGGCCCGCAGGGGGGTGCCGTGTTTCGTGGCGAACAGGAAATCATCGCCTCCGCACGCCGCCCGGGTCAATACCCGCAAGTCGCGGCGCAAGAAATCCGGTATCGGCACGACCCGGGTGCGCCCGTTCTTGGGAGTACCGAATACTTGCCGCCCCGACACCTCCGACACCGCCCGTTCAATCCGAATCACGCGGCGTTCCAAGTCGACCGCAGCGGGGGTCAACGCCAGGGCTTCCCCAATACGTAAACCGGTGTACCCCAGCAAACGCACCAAAATTTCCAGTTGGTTGCCACCCGGCGCAGGGGTTTGCCCACCGCGCCCCCGAGCCAGCGAGGCCAACCCCGCGTCTATCGACCCCGCCCGGGACTTGCGCCGAGTCAGGTACCCGCCGCGACCTTTCTTGCGCAAAAACACCACATTCTGTCCCAAACCGCCGGGCAAAATAACCCCCGCGGGTTCGCGGGTCAACCGCCACCACCCAATCTCTAAAGCCAGGGATTCCAGCTGCAGCACAGTCAAGTAGCGGTGGCGTCCGGTGCGGCACACAGTCGGCAGCGGCACCCCGGCCGCAACGTTGCTTTCGATGGCCCCCAACCGGTTGGCCAACGCCAGTACCTGCCCCACGATTTGATAGGCCTGACGCACCCCGGTGGGGCTGACGCCTTGTTCCGCGAGCTTCGCGACCCAGGAGACGACCTGCAGGTAGCTGACCTGGTTCGGAGCCTGTTCCCCAAATTCCAGGTTGACCGTGTTTAGCATCGAACGATAACTTGCCCGGGTGGTCGGCTTGAGGTCGACCCGGCTTTCCAGCCAAATCCGGCCAAAATCGGCGAAAGTGCGCGGTTCGAAGTCAGCGCGGGGTTCGGTGGTTGTCAGTTCTTCCATTGTTTTCCCTTTCAAGTAGGCAAATTCCCGAGGTCTCGGGGCTGGCGGGAGCCAGCACAATGGGAAACGGTAGAATGTGAGGTCACTGAGGAGGAAAAACTTGGCGAAAATTTTAATGGGATTATCCGGCGGGGTGGATTCGGCCGTGGCGACCGCGCGCTTGCAAGCGGCCGGTCACGAAGTTTCGGGCTTCTTTATGCAGTTGGAGTCCCTCTCCCGCCCGTGGTCGCGTCCTGTCGCTTCTACCGAGCCTGTCGATGCCCTGGCTGATGCGCACCGGGTCGCGGATTTTCTGGGGGTCGAGCTGCAGGTGTGGGACTTTGCCGAGCGGTTCAACCGGGTCGTGATGGATTCGTTTGTGCAGGCTTATCGCGAGGGGCTGACCCCGAATCCGTGTGTGCATTGCAACCGTTTCATTAAGTTTGGTTACGTCATCGAACGCGCCCTGCGAGAAGGTTTCGATTATGTCGCGACCGGCCACTATGCCCGATTGTGGCGGCCCGGCCAGGCAGGGTTGATTCCGGCGGAAGCTCCCCAGACCGGTGCGGACGGCGCGTTCCCGGACTTTGCCCTGCTGCGTGGGTCGGCAATGGGCAAGGACCAAAGTTACGTTTTGGCGGGGGCGCGCGCCGCAGCGTTGGCACGAGCCGTGTTCCCGCTGGGGGACGTGACGGACAAGGCCGCCACCCGCGCTGAAGCTGAGGCACTGGGGATTCCGGTGGCGGGCAAGCGGGATTCTTTCGACATTTGTTTCCTCCCGGACGGGGATACGCGCGGCTTTTTGCGCGGCTGTATCGGGGCGGCGCCGGGTCCCATTGTGGACGAGGACGGAGCGGTGGTGGGCTCGCATGACGGCGCTTTCCAATACACGGTCGGGCAGCGCCGCGGCCTGCATATCCCCCGGCCTCACACGGACGGCGCTCCCCGCTACGTACAGGGTACGGATCCGGAAACGAACACGGTGTTTGTGGCTCCCCGCCAGGCGCTGACCGTCACGGAAATTCACGCCGGGCCGTCGGTGAACTGGCTGATAGACCCCACCAGCCTGGGGCTCGGCGCAACGGGTGAGGGCGAGTTGGACCCTGCCGGGTTGACTATCCAGTTCCGTGCCCACGGCAAACCCGTCACCCCGCAGGGCGTGTATCTGGAAACCGGGGATGGCGGAATCGAACTGCGGGTGGTGCTACAGCCCGCCGATGAAGTTACCGGAGTAGCGCCAGGTCAATCCCTGGTGCTTTACCAGGACAGTCCCCGGGGAGACCGAGTCATCGCCCAGGCAACCATCACCGCTACCGACAGCGGACCACACTTGTGACCCCGGAACTTATTTACGAAAAACGTCAGTGACTGAAATCGGGCGACGGCAGAGAACTCGCGACCGGAAAAAGCCAGAATTACCCGCCACAAGTTAGGCGAAGCTCACAAAGCCCGGCACGCGGGACGTTTTCCCGGTAATGTCGAACCTATGACTGTCGAGAAGAAGGGGACGACACCGACATTTGCTCCCACTGACGTGGTCGCGGAGGAACCAAAACTCGACCCACACCACTTGGGACCCACCATTACAGAATCCGGAGTCGCCTTTTCCGTTTATTCTCACCAAGCCACGGCGGTAGAGGTGTGCCTGTTCGACTCTCCGGACGAAAACGGGCGCTACCAGTCCGAACGCCGGATTCGACTGCGCGGACCGTTCCGCGGGATTTGGCACGGCAACATTCGTGGCGTACGTCCCGGTCAGGTATACGGATATCGGGCTTATGGGCCGTGGGATCCCGACGCGGGAGTGTTCTATAACCCGCAAAAGGTTCTGCTCGACCCCTACGCGAAAGCGATTACGCAGCCCCCCGTTCTCAGCCCGCAACTTTACGCCCATCAGGTTGATGCCGAGCTGAAGCCCGTGACTCGCGAACTCACTATGGATCCGTTGGATTCCGCGGATTACAACGCGCTGTCGGTCGTGGTGAACACGCATTCTTTTCCGGTAGCGGATCGGCCACGCACGTCTTGGCGGCGCACCGTGATTTATGAAGCGCATGTCAAAGGTTTGACCCAGCAACTACCCGGAATCCCCCCGGAACTGCAGGGTACCTACGCCGGCTTGGCAAACCCGGTCACCATTGATTACCTGAAAAACTTGGGCGTAACCGCTATTGAGTTGCTGCCGATTCACGCCAAGATGCCCGAACCATTTCTGGCGGAACGAAACCTGAGCAACTATTGGGGCTACTCGACTCTGAGCTATTTCGCGCCCGAACCGACCTACGCGACCGAAGCCGCCCAGCGTCAAGGTCCCCAGGCCGTACTGGACGAGGTCCGCGGCATGGTTTCGCTGCTGCACCAAGCCGGTATCGAGGTCCTGTTGGACGTGGTTTATAACCACACCGCCGAGGGCGGTACCCTGGGGCCGTCCCTCAGCTTGCGTGGCTTGGATCCGCAATGCTACTACCTCTGGAACCACGGCTACCCCAACCAGATGGTGGACTTCACCGGCTGCGGTAATACGGTCGATTTCACGTCCACCGAGTCGGTGGCGCTGCTGTTGGATTCCCTACGGTATTGGGCCGGAGAAGTCGGAGTGGACGGTTTCCGTTTCGACTTGGGGGTAACGCTGGGGCGCAACCGAGAACAGTACGCCCTGCGCCATCCTTCTTTTGTGGGCATGGCGACCGACCCGGTTCTGGCTGGCTGCAAACTCATTGCCGAGCCGTGGGACATGGGTCCGAACGGGTGGCAAACTGGGAACTTCCCCTCGCCTTTTGCGGACTGGAACGACCGCTACCGCGACGGCATCAGGGGTTTTTGGCTCACCGATGCGGCGGCGCTGGCCCACGGTCGTCACGCCCACGGCCCGCACGAGCTGGCGACACGCGTCTCCGGGTCGGCTGACCTGTACGGTTCCAACATCGCCGAATACAACCGCGGTCCGGGAGCGTCCATCAACTTTGTCGCGGCCCACGACGGCTTCACCCTGGCCGACCTGGTGACTTTTGACCACAAACACAACGAAGCCAACCTGGAGGGCAACCGGGACGGGACGAATAACAATAACTCGTGGAATCACGGTCACGAAGGCCACGTGCTGAGCGGCAAGGAACTGGGGGACGAGGACCTACCCAGCGCTGCCGCGGAAATCGGCCCCGACCCGCAGTCTGGTGAAGGTTTCTCCCGCCGGTTTAGCCGCATGGATCCCACCACCCCTTTCCACGGCGACCCGCTGAACCGCACCGAGATGGTCAAAGTCGCCACAAACCGGCTGAAAACCTTGCGAAACTTGTGGGGAACCCTGGCGATTAGTTCCGGCACCCCCATGATCTTGGCGGGGGACGAGTTCGGGAACTCACAGAACGGCAACAATAACGCCTATTGTCAGGACGGGCCGATTTCCTGGTTGGATTGGCGCTGGCAACCCTGGCAAAAGGGACTGTTTGAAACTGCCCGCTACCTGCTGCATTTGCGCGCCGAACACCCGGTCATGCGCCCCGATGAATTCGCCTCCGGGATGCCCCAGGCCGGGGATAAACTCCAGGACCTGTCGTGGTACAACCGCGAAGGCGAACATTTGACCCCCGGCGCCTGGCACGATCCCGCCAACCGCGTGCTCCAGATGCTGCGTTCCGGAGCGCCCTGGGACGACGTGGATTTGCTGGTCATGATTAACGGGACCAATGACGAAGTCCAGATTAACCCCCCGCGGGCGCGTTCCCGCGTGTTTCGGCTGGTGTGGGACTCCACCTGGCCCGATCCGAGCGCCCGCGAAGGCGGCGCGGGGGAAAAGCTGCAGCTGTTGACCGGTTTAAACTCCGCTACGCCCTCTGCCCGGCATCAAGACACGAACGACCCGGTCGCGCTGTTTGCCGAGGAAGTCGGGGTCACCCCCGGTTCGGGAATCCGTTTGGCGGAAGTCATTTCCGAACTGCCCGTGACGGTGCGCGGCATGAGGTCCAAGATGGCGCCGTTCTCGATGCGGATTTTCTTTGCCGAAGTGCCGGACAATCCCTCCGGGGACGAGAAAATCGATTTGCTGAACACCTTGCGCAAAGTCCAAAAGCACTAAGGCGTGGCGTCGGGGTGTACCGTGTCGGTGCGTACCGTGTCGGTGTGCGCCGCATAAGGCCGGTGTGACCTGCGGTGTGGTGGGGGCGCGCGAACCTGTGCGGCGGGCGAGTTAACGCAAACGTACGTCCTCAAGGTCAGCGCACAAGTGAGGCCGGGGCGCTGGCGACGTGAACGGCGAGCCACCGGACGTGCTGGTGACCCACCCTTGTGAACAAGCCTACGAACGCGCTCGTGATCCGCGCTAGTTGACGTACTGCAAAACCGGCGTGACCTGCGGCGTGGTGGCGACAAACCCGCCGAGCCGCCGGACGCGCTGGTGACCCGCCCTTGTGAACACGCCTACGAATGCGCCTATTCGTCTAACAGATAGTCGCGGCGCCCCAGGCTTTTGGGATTGGCCTTCGCGGGCGAGGACGGGTAGGGCTTGTTTTCCCCTGCCGCCCCGGGACGCCCTTTGAACTCCCCGGCGCGGAAAGAATCTTCCCCGACCTCATAAGCCCATTCCAGCAGCATATCCGTCGTCTCATCCACCAGCTCATCGCGGGTTTCCGGGCTCACTGACGCGCCTTGATTATCCAGGTTGATAATCCACAGGGCGCGTTCCACCATCCGGTCCGCCACGGCCTGAGCGTGGTCGCGGCGCCGAATCAAATCCTCTGGCTTCTTGTCGTCCTGTTCCATCACACCCCGTAGTTCATTCCCATAGCGGCCTTCATTTCGCGCAGCACATCGCTGGCTTCATCGCGGACTTTTTCGTTACCGTGAGCCAACACGCTCCACAAGTAGCCTTCGTCTTGCATCAGTTCGGCGCGCCGCTGGCGCAGCGGGCGCAAGTGTTCGTTCAGCGCCTGAGTCACCAGGGATTTCAGCGCCCCACCGCCGCCCGCTCCGATTTCCGCGGCGATATCCTCGGGCGCCTGCCCGGTACACAGCGAGGCAATGAGCAGCAGGTTCGACACTTCGGGACGGCGCACGGGATCGAAAGTAATCTGGCGATCCGAATCGGTCACGGCCTTTTTCAGGATTTTCGCGGTGTCGTCCTCGCTGGCGCGCAGCTCCACCGTATTGTGCCGCGACTTGCTCATCTTTTGGCCATCAGTGCCGAGAATCATCGCGCCTTGTCCCAGCAGGCCCTGCGCCATCGGCAGCACGCCGCGCCCGGTCTTTTTGCCGGTCTTGGGGTCGCGCTGCGGATAACGTTTGTTGAACCGCTTGGCCACCACGCGGGTTTGCTCCAGGTGCGGCAGCTGGTCTTGACCGACGGGCACCAGGTTCGCCTTGGCGCACAGGATGTCCGCGGCCTGATGCACCGGATAAGTCAGCAGCAGCCCGGACATGGGACGCGCGGCAGCTTCCAGCTCCGCCTTCACGGTTGGATTGCGGTGCAGCTCCGCTTCGGTCACCAGGGACAGGAAAATGACCAGCATTTCGTGAATGGCCGGAATCTGAGAATGGCAGAAAATCGTGGATTTTTCGGGGTCAATCCCCGCCGCTAGGTAATCTGCCACCAGGTTTAATACGTATTCGCGCACGTTGCCGAGGTTGTCCCGGTCGGTGATGACCTGATAGTCCGCGATGAGCACGGTCGTGTCAATGCCGAGGTTTTGCAGGTCCACCCGGGTTTTCAAGGTGCCGAAATAGTGGCCGATGTGCAAGAATCCGGTGGGCCGGTCCCCGGTTAAAATGCGGTACTTTCCTACGTTTCCCGCCGCGATGTCGGCCTCAATCGCTTTCGAGGTTTCCTGAGCAGCTTTCAAAGTGGCGCGGATTTCCGTCTCACTGGCCGCCAGGTTTTCGTCTTTCGTCGTTTCTTCACTCACCGTTTAAGTCTAACCCACTGAACTCGAAAGGCATTTTCATAATCCGGGCATGATACGGTTAATGACGCCTGTAAGAAACCAAGATTCTGAAACGTCTAAAGGGTGTGGGAGGTTTACCATCCCCTGCGAGATATCGAAGTTATCAATAGGATGAGTACGGAATTCATCCAACCAACAAGTTAGGAAATACAAACATGAAGAAGTCTGTTTTGACTCTGAGCGCGGCCGCGGCTGCTTTTGCCATGACCGTGCCGATGAGCGCGGTGGCAGCGACGGAAGCTGACCGTTACGCCGGTTCGGATCGCTACAACACCGCCATTTCGGTGGCCAGCGCTTTTGGCACCTCTGACGTGGTTTACCTCTCCCGCGGCGACTCCCAAGCTGACGCGGTCGCCGGCGGCAAACTGCCCGGCGGTCCCCTGTTGCTGGTCAACGATTCGCCCACCGTGCAAAAGAACGTGGCCGAAGCTATCACCAAGTTGAAGGCCACCAAAGTCGTGGTGCTGGGCGGCACCGGCGCGGTCAGCGATGCGGCGGTAAAGGCAGTCGCTGGCAATGCCCTGGTCACTCGTCTAGCGGGCGCAAATCGTTTCGAGACGGCAGCGGAGATTTCCAAAAACCTGTTCCCCTCGGGCAAGACCAGCGCCAAGGTGTACCTGGCTAACGGCATGACCTTGGTTGATGCCCTGGTCGGCGGCACCATGACCGATGGCGCCCCGATTCTGTTGACCGATGGCTCCGGTACTCTGCCCGCCGCGACCCTAAGAGAAATCAAGCGGTTGAAGCCCTCCGAGGTCGTTGCTCTGGGTGGCGAAGGTGCTGTTCTGCCCGCAGAATTGAGCGCGGCAGCAACTGCTAACGGTGCTGGTGGCGGTGCAGGAATGACCGCGGAACAAGCAAAAGCAAAGGTTCAAGCCGATTTGGATAAAGCGGTTCGCGAAGCCCAAATGAAACTTGACGGATGGTACACCTACGCTGGCAAGACTGTGGAGGACCTACTCAAGGACGCGAAGTGCACCCCGATCCAATCCAGCGACAGCGAAAAAATGAAAGCTGAAAAGAAAGCCGCGTTGGAATCGACCTTCCCCCGCCTCTTGCCCGGTGAGGTTAGCGCAACATGCGATATGTTGAAAGTCGACGGCACCACCCTGTCCGGCAACAAAGCCGCTGCTGACAAAGCTGCCCAAAATACCGACAAGGGTAACTTCGGATTCTTAGTGTCCACCCGGGTGGCTCTGAAAGACACCGCCACGAAAGAGAGCCTCGAAAAGGGTCTGCAGGATGCCAAGGATGCGTTTAAAGCCATCCCGACGCAGTCTAATAAGTCGGAATTGAGCAAAGTTCAGGCTGCCTATGACATGGCTCCCACCAAGAGCGAGCTGGATTCTGCTTTGCTGAAAGCTGATTATGAAGTGAAAAACGCTCAGTTAGCTGCCAAGCAAGGCCCGAGCGATGCTGAGGTTCAGGCATACTTGGGTGGAGCGGGCGCCAAGGCTTCCCGTATCGCTGGCGCGGATCGCTACCTGACCGCCCTGGAGATTGCCAAGACTCAATACCCGAACGGCGCTAAGGCTAAGGCTCTCTATGCTGCTAACGGCACAGCCTCCGCGGATGCCACCGTGGCCGGTTTCATCGACAACAAGACCGAGTTGGCTGGCCCGGTTCTGCTGGTTCAGGCCGGTTCTGCTCCCGCGGCAGTGACCGATTATGCCAAGGCGGCTCGCGCTGCGAATGCTGCTCTGGCAGGCAAGTTCAAGGGACTGGGCGGCTTCGGCGTAGTCTCTGATTCCCTGGTTGACCAATTCAAGGACTTGCTGAAGTAAGTTCTCTGGATTTTTTTGGGGGGGCGGCTGCGGCCGCCCCCCTTTTTATCCCCGCCTCGAACCTCGATGGCTCCCAAAACCTGGATTGAATCAGCACCAAGCGACTCACCTCCGCGCCTCCCCGCCCCCAGACGCGCCCGCGGGCAGATCGAGCACACCCCCGGACCTCGGCACATCCCAAAGCGATCAAAATTCGCGATTAAATCGGGGTAGCTGGCCTATATAACCACCAACCCCGATTTAATCCCCAAATAGCAACACCCCACACCCCGCACCCCGCTCGTGAGACACTAAAAACCGGCGTCACCGTAACGGCGACGCCGGGAAACTTGTGAAAAACCGCTTAGCGGGTTTCCTTATGCGACGTGGACTTCCGGCAGCGCGGGCAGTATTTATTCAGCTCCAAGCGATCCGGGGTGTTGCGCCGGTTCTTCTTCGTGATGTAGTTGCGCTCCTTGCATTCAGAGCACGCCAACGTAATCTTCGGGCGAATGTCTTTCGATTTTGCAGCCACTGTTTTACTTCTTTCTAATCGCTTATCCCCTGCGGTTACCCGTTTCGGGTTCGTAGCGGGGGAGGGATTCGAACCCTCGACCTCACGATTATGAGTCGTGCGCTCTCACCAACTGAGCTACCCCGCCTCGCTGCTCAGCGGCGCGGACCGTCAAGCGTGAAGCGAGCCCCGGCAGAGAATCGAACTCTGGACCTTCTCCTTACCATGGAGACGCTCTGCCGACTGAGCTACCGGGGCAACGAAAGTTTAGTTTACAGGATTCTGGCGCCCGTGACAAACTGAACTCGGCAAGCGTCTCGGCCCGGATTTTGGTGGGGTTGTCGGCTAAACCCGTTACGAGTTAGTTGGGCACGGGCGCACAAGTGAGTTGCGGGAGTTTCGGCGTTTTTGTGGCGGTTCCAGGGGCGCGGTTAGGGCCGCGGCGATTTTTCTGAGCTGCCGCGCGGGGCCGTCGTGGTTGTTGCCCCATTTCAGCGCCATTGGGGAACACTAGGTCCGGTGAGCGGACATAAAAGTTAGAATAATCCTCATGAAGCAAGAACCCGATGAGGGGACGGCCCCGGATTCCTCGCGCTCGCCGAGCCCAGCAGAACAGCTAGAACCGGCAAGCGCGGCGACCCCGGCAGCAGCGACCGCCCCGACCTCCCTTGTGACCTCGGCAGACCCAGAAACCCCGGCCGATTTGGAAGCCCCGGAAGCCCGCGACACCCGGCCCGGCATCCCCACCCTCGTGTTGCTAATCGCGCTGGCGGTCGTCGCGATGGCGGCGAGCGCGGAGCTGGTGCTGTCCGAAATTCAGACACTGAAACAGCCCACGGCGCATCTCGGATGCGATTTGAACCCGCTGATTGGCTGTTCGGCTTCGCTGACGACCTGGCAGGCTCACCTGCTGTTTGGCATCCCGAACGCGCTGGTCGGAGTCGGTTTGTTCGCCGGTTTGGCCGGCGTGTTCCTGGCTTGGTGCGGCGGGCGGGTGTCGCGCTGGCTGGTACTGCTGATTGAGGCGGGTCTGACCGCAGGGATGGTGCTGATTGTGTTTTTCCTGCACCAGTCCATTTTCGAGTTCACGAAGCTGTGCCCGTTCTGTTTTATCGTCTGGACGTGCACGATTGTCCTGTGGGTGCAGCTCGGGGCAACGCTAATGCGGCTCGGATGGCTGTTTCCCGACACCGGATTTGCCCGCATTTGGGCGGCGCAGCGCTGGCTTATTACCGCGATTATCTTGCTTTTGATAGTCTTGGTGGTAGCAGTGACGCTATCAGACAAACTTGTTTACTTATTCTGACCGAAAGGCGAAGCGGTGCGGAGAGAACTGACCGACGAAGAGGAACAATTTTTAGAGACCATCCGCACGATGCTCTTGGCGCGGCCGCGCGCATCCGCCGATGCCAGCAGGGAAAATATGCATCGGCTGGCGCGTTTTGCCCAGGCTTTCCTGGCGGCACCGACGTCGCTAAACACGCTGGTGGGACCCGTTTGTCGGACCGGTAACGTTTGCGACTGGCTGGGGGTGTCTCGCCAAGCGATTATGAAAGCGGTGCGGGACGGGCGCTTGTTGGGGTTTCGGACTTTGGACCGGAAGTGGGTTTACCCGACCTGGCAGTTTTCCTCGCCCCAGGCTTACGCGAACTGCGTGCGGATGTTGCCGCCGATTTTGGATATTTTGGAGTCGCGAGGCTTGAATGATTTTGACCGGGCCAAGTGGTGTTTCGCGCCGAACGCGCTGTTGGCGAAGGCTGCGGCCGGTTCGGATCAGCCCGGTCCGCAAGCCGATTGGCCCTCGCCCGAGGGCTGGATTCGCAACGACAAACCGCTGGAGGATTTGGTTGTTGCCGCCAAGAAGGCGACCCCGGCTTCCCCGGATTCTCCCCAGGCTTTGCCGACCCCGCGCCTAGCTGATATCGCGCTCACGGATTTAGCTTGAAATCCGCTACACTATAGGGGCGCCCGGGCGAGTGGCGGAATTGGTAGACGCGCAGGATTTAGGTTCCTGTGTCTTTGACGTGGGGGTTCGAGTCCCCTCTCGCCCACTTTTGTTTACGCAGGGGCGCCCAAGTGGCGCCCCTGCGTAAACATACAGTCAGCAGAGCGACTCGAACCCCGTGAGGGCTAGGGCGTTAAGAAAACGCGCCAGCGTTTTCAGCCCTAGCGCGAGCATCTACGATGCGAGCGAGACGCGGTTTTGCGCAGCAAAAACGCGGAGTCCCCTCTCGCCCACTACTGTTTGTTACTTGCCGCTTTTGTTACACCCGGTATGCCCGCGAGGTCTGGCGGCGTGCGGGCTGGTGTTGTTGCTATTTGGTGATTAAATCGGGGTTGCTGGTCTATATGGTCACGTACCCCCGTTTAATCACCGATTTCGATCACAAACTGTTAGGCAGTATGGCGGTGAATGTGCCTGGGCCTACTCAACGCTGAGATTTGGCTGGGGCCTGTACGGATTCTGGCCGGGTTCGGTGGGTTTGGCGGAGACATGGATTCCGGCGGGGTTTGGTGGCGTGCGGGGCTCTTAGTCGCAGAAATACTTGGAATGCTACGCTTTGGGTGCCACTTCGGGGACTTTGGCAATACAAGAGAGCTTGCGCTACCAAAGTCTGCGTCGCGGTGGGGTCCCGTTCTACTCTCTGAGCAAGTATGCGGCTTAGAGAACCTACGAACACCCGCAGCGAGTGAGCCCGGACGCGCGGTCTGGTGGCGTTCGGGGGATGCCTCTCAGTCGCAGAAATGGGGTCCCGTTCTGTTTTTCTAAGCGGGCAAGCCGCTAAGAAAAACGACGAACACCCATATGCTCCTTCGAGGTCCCCCTCCACCACCGCCCTCGCGTATACGAACATGTATCTAAATGCCAGCAAAATCCGAGGATGTTGGGCTGGGAGAATCGGGGGATACTCGCTGGGTTGTGCCTAAAGGTGGAAAATAGCCGGGTAGCTGCCATTATTGGCAGCTACCCGGCTATTTTCCCCTTATAATCCACGCACAACCCGAAACCCGGTAACAAACAGACCCTGAATTCCCCAAAAACCGAGAATAAAACCTATTTAAACGTCTCGGTGTGCCATATATGGCACACCGAGACGAATTAATAGGATTAACGCCCGGGTTCGCCGGGATTGTCTCAGGGTTTGAGATTTCGGCGCCGTCAAACCTGGCGATAAACCCCTGTACCTGGCCAAATTTGCACGAATGACCGATTTCACTGTGCGCAATGCTGTCTCTACGTAGCTGGAATCGCGTTTACCCGCAGGTTTATGAAACCGGGAGTCGATGATGGCCCAAATTCATGCTTGAAATCGGTCGTTAGTGCAACTATTCCTGAGGCCAAGGGAGGTTTTAAACTCGACCGGCACTGAAATTAAGGTTCAAACACCTGGATTCGGACGGGCTGGCGTAGGGAGGAGCGTTGGGGGCGACTCAGCGAGAGGCTGGGGGGTGA
>NZ_CFKZQR010000029.1:0-27169 GCF_985070215.1 Mobiluncus sp.
CACCCTATTTATGAATAAAAGAGGATGCGGGTGAAAGATGGTTTGGGGGAAGCGGGGTTTGCCCGTTTGCTTCCCCCGCCGTAATCCTCAGCGAACACGTGCGGTCAAAGACCCGCCTTGAGCCTCGACCTTAGTCTTAGCGGAGCTGGACCAAGCATCTACAGTCAAGTCAAACTTAGCTGTCGCTTCACCGGTTCCCAGCACCTTGACCAGGGAATTCTTACGGACCAGACCCTTGTCAACCAAGTCGTCAACCGTCAAAGTGCCGCCCTTGGGGAACACTTCGGAGAGGCGATCCAGGTTCACTACCTGGTACTCGACATGGAAGGGGTTCTTAAAGCCGCGCAACTTAGGCAGACGCATATGCATCGGCATCTGGCCACCCTCGAAGCCCAAAGGCACTTGGTAACGTGCCTTGGTACCCTTGGTGCCGCGACCCGAAGTCTTACCCTTCGAACCTTCACCGCGGCCGACACGAGTCTTGGCCTTGTTAGAGCCCGGAGCCGGACGCAAATCGTGCAGGTAAGTCACCTTAACGTCGTCGCTGGCAGCTGCCTTTTTAGCGGTGGCTGCCGGCTTCTTGGCAGCAGCCGGAACTTTCTTTGCCGCGGGTTTTTCCGCGGCGGTCTTTTCCTCTTCGCTCTCGCTCATCAGTCGACCTCCTCCACGCTTACTAGGTGGCGCACCTTATGCACCTGGCCGCGCACGGCCGGATTATCAGGGCGAACCACAGACTGACGAATTTTCTTTAGTCCCAGGGAAGCCACAGTAGCCCGCTGATCTCGCGAGGAACCAATCGTGGACTTCACCTGAGTGATTTTCAGGTTCTTAGCCATTACGCACTCACTCCTTCGGCAGCCAATTCAGCCTCGGCTTTAACCGCTTCGGCGCGCACCTGAGCTTCACCTTCGGCGCGAGCCCGCAACATGCCGGCAGGAGCCACGCGCTCCAGCGGCAAACCGCGGCGAGCCGCTACGGCTTCCGGCTGTTCGAGTTGCTTCAACGCATCCACGGTACCGCGCACGATGTTCAACGCATTGTCAGAGCCCAAAGACTTGGACAAAACGTCGCGGATTCCGGCGCATTCCATAACCGCACGCACCGGGCCGCCGGCGATTACACCGGTACCGGGGGAAGCCGGCTTGAGCAGTACTACGCCCGCAGCATCCTCACCGAGAACCTCGTGGACGATAGTGTGGCGAATCATCGGAACATGGAACATGGACTTCTTAGCCTCTTCCACGCCCTTAGCAATCGCTGCCGGAACTTCCTTAGCTTTGCCGTAACCAACACCGACGGTACCTTCCCCGTCGCCAACCACGACCAGAGCGCAGAAGGACATGTTACGACCGCCCTTCACCACCTTGGACACACGGTTGATGGTCACCACGCGTTCAATGTATTTGTCATCAGCGCTGCCGCCACGACGATTGTCACGGCGGTCATCGCGTTCACGGCGATTTCCGCGGCGCTCCCGGCGACCGCCACGATCCTGGGCATCATTAGCACCAAAGTCCGTGGTCTGGTCCACAGAGTCTGCGGTCTCGCCTGTAACCTGCTGTTCTTGTTCAGCCATTTTCTCAACTTTCCTTACAGACTCAGTCCGCCCTCGCGGGCACCTTCAGCCACAGCCGCAACGCGACCGTGATACATATTTCCACCGCGATCAAACACACACTGGGTAATCCCAGCGGCTTTGGCACGCTGTGCAATCAACTTGCCAACTTCGGTCGCCTTGGCCACCTTGTTGTCTTTAGCACCACGCAAAGCGTCCTCCATGGTGGAAGCGCTCACAATAGTCTTGTGCTCGTAATCGTTGACAAGCTGGGCGACCATGTGCCGGTTAGAACGGGTCACGACCAAACGCGGCTTTTCCGCAGATCCGAACATGCTCTTGCGGACCCGCTGGTGGCGACGCAGACGCGACAGCCGCTTGCCTTTACCCTTTACAGAATAAGCCATGATTACTTACCTGCCTTTCCAACCTTGCGGCGAATATTTTCGCCCAGATAATGCACGCCTTTACCCTTGTAAGGCTCCGGCGGACGAATCTTGCGCAGATTCGAGGCGACCTCGCCGACCTGTTCCTTCGAGATACCCTCGACGGTGACCCGGTTACCTTCCACCTTGAACGTGATGCCCTCGGGGGGCTCCACGTTGACGGGGTGCGAAAAACCGAGTTGGAACTCCAGGCCAGCGCCCTTTTGGTTGACACGGTAACCAGTGCCCTGAATCTCCAGAACCTTGGAATATCCGTTGGTGACACCCTCAACCATGTTGGCGATGAGGGTACGAGTCAAACCGTGCAGAGAACGGGATTCGCGTTCATCATCAGGACGGCTCACGACCACGGTCGACCCATCAACCTTTGCGGTAATCGGGCTGGCCACGGACATGGTCAAGGTACCCTTGGGACCCTTGACGGAAACGTCTTGTCCATTGATATTTACTTCCACACCGGCGGGAATTTCCACCGGAATCTTACCGATACGCGACATGTCAGCCTCCTTTACCAGATGTAGGCGATAACTTCTCCGCCTACACCCTTGTCGGCTGCCTCGCGGTCAGTGAGCATACCGGACGAGGACGAGATAATCGCCACGCCCAGGCCGCCCAGGACCTTCGGCAGTTTGGTGGACTTTGCATACACCCGCAAACCGGGCTTGGAGACGCGTTTCACACCGGAAATCGCGCGTTCACGTTTGGCGCCGTACTTTAGGTTAAGCGTCAAAGTTTTACCGACTCGCGCTTCCTCGACTTCGTAGTCTTTGATGTAACCCTCAGTCTGAAGAATGTTCGCGATTGCGGCCTTCATTTTCGAGTACGGCATAGATACCGACTCGTGGTACGCCGAACTGGCGTTGCGCAGACGTGTCAGCATGTCTGCTATGGGATCAGTCATTGTCATTGGGCTTGGGCCCTTTCTGAGGCGGTTTCGTAATCGACCTGCCCCCTAATGTGTTTACCAGGAAGACTTCTTAACGCCGGGGAGCTCGCCATTATGGGCCATCTCACGCAGGCAGATACGGCACAAGCCAAACTTGCGATACACCGAATGAGGGCGACCACAGCGCTGGCACCGAGTGTAGGCACGCACCGCAAACTTGGGTTTGCGCGCAGCCTTGTTCTTCAAAGCGGTTTTAGCCATTCTTAATCCTCCTTGAACGGGAAACCGAGGTACTTCAGCAGTGCCCGGCCTTCGTCATCAGTAGCAGCGGTGGTTACGACCGTGATGTCCATCCCCCGTACATGGTCGATGGAGTCCTGGTCAATCTCATGGAACACGGATTGTTCGGTCAAGCCGAAAGTGTAATTTCCGTGACCGTCGAACTGCTTGGAGCTCAAACCACGGAAGTCGCGGATACGCGGCAAAGCCGTGGAAAGCAAGCGATCGAGGAACTCCCACATGCGGTCACCGCGCAGGGTGACGTGAGCCCCGATCGGGGAACCTTCACGCAACTTGAACTGGGCGATGGACTTGCGAGCCTTGTCAACCACGGGCTTCTGGCCGGTGATGGTGGACAGGTCAGAGATAGCGCCTTCCATGAGCTTGTGGTCGTGCGCAGCGGCACCCACACCCATGTTCACGACAATCTTTTCCAAACCGCCAACCTGGTTAACGTTCTGGTGCTTGAATTCCTTGAGCAGCTGGCCCTTGATTTCTTCGCGGTACTTGGTCTTAAGCCGCGGGGTGTATGTTTCCTCTGCCATTACAGATCCTTCCCGGTAGCTTTGGACACGCGAATCCGAACGGTCTTTTCTTTACCATCGCGATCCACGACCTCTTCGCGCATCCCCACCCGGGTACCCGCAACCTTCTTGGTCGTGTTACCCAGCTTGGCCTTGGCCGCCGCGGGCTCGTAGTACATCACGTTGGAAATATGAATGGAGGCCTCTTTCGTTTCGATGCCGCCAGTCGGTCCCTGATGGGTCCGCCCCGCCTTGTTGTGGTGCTTCATCATCATGATGCCCTCGACCACCACGCGTTCACGCTTCCGGTCGATTTGCAGAATCCGGCCATGCTTGCCTTTGTCGCGGCCAGTTATCACCACGACTTCGTCGCCAACCTTCAACTTTGCTGCCATCAGATCACCTCCGGGGCGAGTGAAATAATGCGCATGAACTTCTTTTCGCGAAGTTCACGCCCGACGGGCCCGAAAATACGGGTGCCGCGCGGCTCCTCATCGTTCTTGAGGATGACAGCGGCGTTCTCGTCGAAACGAATGTAGGAACCGTCCTTGCGGCGGGTCTCCTTTTTGGTGCGGACTACGACGGCCTTAACGACCTCACCCTTTTTCACGTTGCCGCCAGGGATAGCATCCTTGACGGTCGCGACAATGGTGTCGCCGATGCCGGCGTAGCGTCGCTTCGAGCCGCCCATCACACGGATGCAAAGGATTTCCTTAGCCCCCGTGTTGTCGGCGACCTTCAGTCGCGACTCCTGCTGAATCATCTTTTCTCCTTCGTCTGGCCGGTTCTCAATAGAGCCTTGCCGAACCTATCTTGCGTTGCAAGGGCGCACAAATCCCACCTCAAACGGGCGGAATTGAAACCCCTGGCTGACACAGACACATTTGTGAGAGGTCTCAGCCAAAAGCAACCCTCCAAGTTTAGTATTTATTGGCGGGGGTGGCAAACCGCAGCCAAACCGCCATCCGTCCCGTTGCAAAAACCGCTAAGCTGAGATTGTGTTTGATGATCTCTTACAAGCTAATGCTCAATACGCCAAAAACTTCCCCTACCGTGGCCTGCCCGGCGCTCCCGCGCATGGGTTGCTGATTGTGACTTGTATGGATTCCCGTCTCGATCCTCTCGAGATTTTTGGGCTAAATGTTGGACAAGCCAAGGTTCTGCGCACTCCCGGTGGATTCTTAAAGCCCAGCACGTTGGCTGGTGCCATCGCAGCGGTTCATAAACTCAATGTGGACCGAATTATGGTGCTGGAACACACCAATTGCACCATGGCTTCCACTGACGAAGCGGGATTACGGACCATTATTGCCAAACAAGCTGGACAACCCGTTGGAGATTTGGTCTTTGGCGCAGATCCGAACCAAGACCAACATTTGCGTGATGACGTGGAGACTCTGCGCAACCACGCCCTGATTAAAGGGTTTGCCGAAGTTGGCGGGTTTATGTATGACGTAGAGACCGGACAAGTTGCCCAAGTGTGTTAAACCCCAGCACGTTTAACTGATGCGCCACAATAGACTGCCTCACTTCCCAGACTCTGCAACACTGGTCAGCCTTTGCGCGACTTGGCGTTCCTGAAGCCGCAACGATTAATGGGTAGCGAACCAAGGAATTTTCCTGATAAGTTGGGACGTAGGTGTTGCTATTTATTCTTGAGGAGGAATTATGTCCAACCCTTATCAGCCCCAGCAAAGTAATCCTGGTCAGGTCCCCGGGCCGCAGCCCGGACAGCCGATGGGTCAACCGATGGGCCAGCAGATGCCGGGGCAACCCATGCCCGGTCAATTCGCCCGCCCTTATGAGCACCCCCAGGAACAGACCGTAATGGTACTGGCTATTATCGGCATCTTCTTTTGGCTTTGCTCACCTATTGCCTGGTATCTGGGCAGCAAAGCGAAAAATGAGATGGCGGCTCAAAATATGGAACCTACTTCCAGACTAAGGACTTGGACCACGGTCGCTATGGTAATCACGATTTTGGGACTTATCGGTATCGGTATCACTATCATCTTGACGGTTGTGGGAGGACTGGCGTTCATGGGAGCAGTGGCTAGCGAATCGAGCGCGGGTCTCTTGCCGGCACTGAGCGCCATCTAAATCCGTCTCGATTCCATCACGAGCCTCCGATGGGCCTTACCTGCGGGTGAGGCCCATCATGGTTTTTAGCGCCCAAAAGGCACCATCTGTCGGACTCCCCCGTAAAGTCTCATCTACGTTGAGAAGACACCGGTGTCTTCACGGGGAGACAGAACCGTAAAATAACTGTTTGCCCAGGCACCATGCCCGGGCAAACAGTTATTTAGTGCTCATTTTCCGAAAGGCACGCCGCAACGTAAAATCACATTCGCCCACGGAGTATCTTCCCCAGTTCTGACTATAAAAGCTGCTTGCGCTACCCGGCGCTTGAGTTCCTCATGTGGAATCGTGTCATGAGTCCCAGGAATCTCGGCAAACCAAGATTCCACCTCGGTGCCGATAGCCTCGGAGGCATAGCAGCACGCTTCTATTTCAAGCTCTGACAACAGAGCCTGGAGTACCGGTTGAAAACGAGGCAAACCGAACACCACACTCAAATCCACCACAGGAATATCCCGAGGAATCGGTAGGCCACAGTCCGCCAACACGAGAGTGTCTGTGTGTCCCAAACATGCGATTTGAGCGAG
This sequence comes from Mobiluncus sp., assembly GCF_985070215.1. NCBI lineage: Bacteria > Bacillati > Actinomycetota > Actinomycetes > Actinomycetales > Actinomycetaceae > Mobiluncus > Mobiluncus sp. Next base: position 6,357 of record NZ_CFKZQR010000029.1, read on the forward strand.
AAGATTGCGATTCAAAATGCCTTGTTTCTTCATCAGATTCCTTTCAAGGTTTTGGCTGTCTGCCAATAAGAAGATTGCGCGCCAGGGTATTTTACTGTTTCGGAAGCAAATCGCGTCGCAGCCAATGCGCTATCTTGGAGGGATTGACCCTCAGCTAATTTTGCCGCTAGCACTCCGGTGAACGCGTCACCCGCACCTACTGCATCCACAGCTTGAACAGGGATGGCATCTAGATGAGAAACGCTAATACTACCTTCCGAAGTATGTTCCCCCAACAGTGATCCTTGCGAACCAAGAGTCAGAACCACCGAGGGAACTCCTGCTTCCAGCAATGCTTTCGCGACATCAATGTCCTCAGCATTGTTGAGATTCAATCCTAAGCAGCTTGCCGCTAGACGTGACTCGGACTCATTTACTACCAGCGGATTACTATGCAAAAGTAGCCATGGATTCACAGCTATTGCTGGGGCGAGATTCAAAACCACCCGCTTTCCGGATTCCACAAATCGTTTTGCGGCCTCCAGAATGCAGTCTTGCGGAATTTCTGCCTGCATCACCAGGATATCGGCTTGGTGCAATGCCGGGTTAATCCACTCGATTTCACCACTATTCATAGCTCCGTTTGCTCCGGGGACTACGATAATGAAGTTTTCGCCTTCCTGTTCAACGGTTACAACCGCCAGACCGGTGGGAGTGTCTACTTGACGCACAAAACTCAAGTCCACGCCAGCTTTTTGCAGAAACTCCACCACCACCTGCGCATTGGCATCCTTTCCAACCTGTCCAATCATCATCACTTGGTGTCCAGTCAGAGCGGCAGCAAGAGCTTGGTTCGCTCCCTTACCTCCGGCACTGACTCCGCCACCCCCACCTAAAAGGGTCTCTCCCGGCTGGGGGTGGCGAGCCACTGTCAGATTCAGGTCAGCGTTCAGAGATCCGAAAACAGCTATTGTCACTTGGCATACTCCGCAACATTTTCTTTGGTGACAGTCTTGACCTCCACCGGAACATTGGCATCGGCCTTCCCGCTTTCCAAGAACTTAATTGCTTGATCCACGGCGATTTTACCCAGTTCTTTAGGTTGCTGAGCAATCGTTCCAAGCATGGTTCCATCCTGCACAGCCTGCAAGCCATCATTCGTGCCATCGAAGCCAAAGACGAATACATCTTTACCAGCCTTTTCCGCTAAGGCTTTCAAAGCTCCCAATGCCATCTCATCGTTGTGCGCAAAGATAGCCTTCACATTTGGATTAGCCTGCAGCAGGTTTGATGCCACGTCCAACCCCTCGGCGCGGTCAAAGTTAGCAGTCTGGGAAGCAACTACCTTGATATTCGGGAAGGCCTTGATGCCTTCCTCGAAGCCCTGACCACGGTCACGAGTTGCGGAGGCACCCGGCACCCCTTGAAGCACAATGACGTCTCCTTTCTCGCCGATGGCCTTGGCAATCTGCTCCGCCGCAAGTTTGCCGCCGAGTACGTTATCCGAAGACACAAAAGAATCCAGTTTGCCGGTAGTGACGCCGCGATCAACCGCAATAACAGGAATTTTTGCACCATTCAACGCTTCAACAGAGGGTCCCGCCGCATCGGAGTCCACCGGGTTAATAATTACCGCACTCACGCCCTTGCTGATGGCATTTTGAGCCTGGTTAGCCTGGGTGGCCGAATCATCCTGAGCATCAGAAATCTCCAGCGTGTAGCCCTTTGCTTCCGCTTCGGCCTTGGCACCGTCGCTCAGGTCGACAAAGAAGGGGTTGCTCAGGGTAGAAACTAGCAATACCAGGTTTTTCCCACCTGAGGCACTGCCCGTCTCCCCTGAGGAGGCTCCGTTATTGGCAGCATCGGCGCCGCCGCAAGCACTCAAGCCTAAGATTCCTAGAGTTAGGACGGCTCCGGATGCAAATAACTTGTGAAATTTTTTCATAATATGTTTACCTTTCTGGTTGTTTTGTTCCGGGATTTTCCTCGAAACATGTTGTTTATTTATTGCAATGTCTGAATGCGCAAGGTAGGCTTCCTCTTCCTAGGGCAAGCCCTACTCTTGTGGTTTAGTGTGCAGATTCTTTGTTCTTCAAAGCATCAATCCCCACCGCTATGGCGATGACCAGTCCTATAACCACCTGTTGCCAGAAGGAAGGAACATTCATAATGTTGAGCCCGTTACGAATTACCGCCAGCAAGAGAGCCCCAACCAGAGTTCCGGAAACCTTACCTGAACCGCCGGCCAGGGATGCGCCTCCAATCACAACCGCGGCAATAGCGTCGAGCTCGTATCCCACACCGGCTTGAGCTCCAGCGGAATTAAGCCGACCAGCCATAACCATTCCTGCCACACCTGCATAGAGTCCGCACAACGCAAACACGGTCACCTGCACTTTTTTCACGGGAATGCCCGAAAGCCGAGCGGCCTCGATATTGCCGCCGACAGCATACATGGCACGTCCCATAGCGGTACGGTTGAGGATTAAAGCCGCCACGATTCCCGAGAGAGCAAACACGATAATCGGGACGGGAATCGGGCCTAGACTCCCGCCTAACAAATTCACTGCGGGTGGGGTAGGAATCGGTTTGCCTTGGGAAATGACCAGGGTGAGTCCACGCGCTATGGACAGCATCGCTAGAGTAGCAATGAAAGACGGCAAACGAAAATATGCATTGCTAATCCCGTTTACTGCCCCGCACATGATTCCAGCTAACAATCCGACTAGCAAAGCCAGCCAGCTGGGGACGCCCATAACAGTGAAAGCGTAAGCACCCACCATGGCTGACAGGGCCAACATGGAACCAACCGACAAGTCGATACCAGCTGCCACGATCACGAAAGTCATTCCAAACGCAAGAATGGCAGTGACCGCTGTCTGCACACCGATTTGGGTAATGTTATTGACCGAGAGGAACACCGGTGACGCTAGACTCAAAACGATGGCCAGGATTACCAAACCGACTAGGGCTCCATTGTTGGCAAGGAAGGTTTTGACCTTAACCAGTCCGCTAGACGGTTTCACTTCACGTTTAGTACTCGGTTTCGTTACTGTTTGCATATTGACCTTCTTTTCTAGATCTGTGACAACTCTGCGACATTGGAAACCGCCAGTGTCATGATTTCATCTTGAGTGGTTCCTTTACCTGGGAGTTCCCCTGCAACACGGCCTTCCGACATCACCAGAATCCGATCTGACATACCGAGTACCTCAGGCAATTCGCTTGAAACCATCACCACCGCGCCACCATCGGACACGATTTGATTAATAAGTTCATAAATCTCGACTTTTGCGCCCACATCGACCCCGCGAGTCGGCTCATCGAGAAGTAGCACCTTCGATTCGGCCAACACCCACCGTCCAAAGACTAATTTTTGTTGGTTTCCACCCGAAAGCTCTTTGACTTTCTGATCAATGCTCTCCATACGAACTCGCATCCGCTGGGACACTCCCTCAGCTTGTTTACGCAACATTCCTCGTTGCGCTATCCCCAAACGAGCACTGGGCATGAGTTTTGCATAGCCGAGGTTTTCGCAAGCCGTAGCACCCAAAACTAGGCCCTGAGCCTTTCGGTCTTCAGGAACCATGCCCAGACCTAGAGAAATCTTCTTAGCAATCTGGGAATTCGGCACTTCTTTTCCCTGAATTCGGATTATTCCTGAGTCAAATGTGTCGGCTCCGGCGATGGCTCTTAAAACCTCGGTTCTTCCTGCACCAACCAGCCCGGCGATGCCCAGCACCTCTCCAGCGCGAACATTGAAACTGACATCGGAGAATTTCCCTGCTGAACTGAGATTTTTAACCTCTAGCATTATCTCTCCGGCTTTAACCTTGCGGGCAGGAAACTGCTCGTCAATAGAACGTCCCACCATGAGACGCACTAGCTCGGGCTCTGGAGTTTGCGCATCAACTTGCGCCACTAGGTTTCCGTCCCGCAGCACCGACACCGTGTCCCCGATTTCAGCCAGTTCGTTTAGGTGATGAGAGATAAAAATCATCCCCACACCCTGTGACTTAAGTGAGCGCATCAGTTCGAACAAGACCTTTATCTCTTTTGTCGTCAAGGCGGCTGTAGGCTCATCAAGAATCAGTATTTTGGACTTCACTGAGAGAGCCTTGGCGATTTCCACCAGCTGCTGACCTGCTATCCCCAATTCACCCACAGGCTGTTTGAGGTTGAGCTTCATGCCTACCAAATCCAAAGCTTCTTGCGCTTGGCGATAAAGTTCTCGTTTATCTAACACTCCGACCTTAGTGGGGAGTCTGCCCAGCAGAAGGTTCTCTGCCACACTCATCTTGGGGACGAGGTTGAGTTCCTGGTGAATTACCGAGATTCCGTGCGCCTCCGCGTCCTTAACGTTAGCTATTGTCACAGGTTTGCCATCCAGGAACAGCTCGCCCTTGTCTGCACCATATATCCCGGCAATGATTTTTATGAGGGTGGATTTCCCGGCGCCGTTCTCGCCCAACAACACATGTACTTTCCCTGGTTCTACGCGTAGAGATATGTCTTTTAACACCTCTACTGGCCCAAAAGACTTGTAAATATGCTTTAGCTCCAACGTTGTCATCTGCGCTGCTCCTTACTTTGCCCGCGCTGTGGATTTGCGAAGTATGAGAGAGGTTGGCAAGTGAAGGCTTTGCGCTTCTTCCCCCGAAATTAGTTTCTGCAACTCCTCAACGGCCAGAGAACTCATTTGCTCAATGTCCTGATTAATCGTGGTCAACGGCGGATTGAGATGCTCCATGATTGGCAGGTCATCATAACCGATAATTGATAAATCCTGTGGTACATGGATTCCCTGTTTACCGAGATAACTGAGTATCGGCCACAGGCGAGGAGTGTAGGCAATAATGGCTGCACTGACATTGGCCTCCAGCAGCTCTTGCATCAACGCAACCGAGTGTTCTTCACCTGCCGGCTTTGGATCAACCACGGTTTCCAGCCCTAGTTCAGCACCAACCTCTTGAAAGGCTCGAAGACGCTGTTGAGTAGTTGAAGTATGTTCTGGACCCAACACCATCCCAATGCGTTTGTGTCCCAGCCCCTGCAGGTGAATCAGCGCCTCCCGAATTCCTGGGTAGGCATCTGAATCTACTGTAGGTACCTCGTAACCATCCATCGTGCGGTCAACAAACACAACAGGAACACCCGCTCGTTGCACCTGTTTCAGAGCTGAGGAATGTCGGCTCTGAATAACCAGAATCATCCCATCCACTCGATGTTCCAAAGCTTGATGAAGAAATTGCTCCTGTTGCTCAAAGTTCTCTGAGGCGTTGCCGATAATCATGGCATACCCGGATTCTGCCAGGCTAGTTTGCAGTCCGTGGGCAAGGAGACCGAAATAGGGGTTGCGCACGTCCGAAACAAGTACTGCCACAACCCGATTCTGTTTTGAACGCAAAGAACGGGCTAGGCCATTAGGGGTGTAGTGCAGCTTTTTAATCGCCGTATACACCTGCAGTTTTGCCTTTTCAGAAGCCGATTTTCCCGAGAGAACGCGCGACACGGTAGCGACCGAAACTCCAGATTCCTCGGCTACATCTTTGATAGTCACGTTAGCACGCACTGACTCTCCACTTCATTGTGTAAACGATTACATGTAAACGTTTACACAAATCCTGCCATACAAAGGAGTGCCCTGTCAAGCAAAACAGAAAAGAAAATTGCCTCCCGGTCAGAACCCCTATTCAACTACATTTAACAGGGAAATTACTCGCGCTGGAACGTGAGGTCTGTATCCGTATACTCCTCTAAACCTCCTACCAGAAAGAGGTAACAATGATGTTTTGGAAAGCTTATATCCCGGCTTCTATAACCCCTAAAGCCGCGTGCAGCACTTCGGGGGTGGTCGCTAGGTTCAAACGGAAGGATTTTTCAAAGCCTTTGCCCAAGTCCGCACCGTCGTTGACAATTAGACCGCGCTCCCGGAGGGTCTGGGCGGGACAATCTCCGAGGATTCCATCGGTTTCCCACCATGACAAATAGGTCGCCTCGGGGAGGAACACCCGGAAGTGCTCACCGTGATTTGTCAGCCAGTTGCGGACGGTTTCTCGATTTTCGACAATCTGCGCCTTGACTTCCCCCAACCAATCGCGACTATCACGAAAAGCGCTAATCGTAGCCAGCATCCCCCACGGGGTCGCCCCGGAGGCAAAAACTTGCAGCGGGGTGCGTAAACGTTGCCGCAGCGATTCATCAGGAATAATCCATTGCGCACAGTGCAGACCGGGGATGTTCCAGCCTTTTGAGGCAGCTGAAGCAGTCACGGTCCGGGAGGCGGCCAATTCCGAGAAGTGAGCGAAGGGACAGAGCTTCCCATCCAAGACCAGCGGGGAATGAATCTCATCTGAGAACACTAAAACGTTCGGATATTGTTCCAAAATAGCGCACAAGCCAGACATTTCGGCGGGACTCACACACTTGCCCACAGGGTTCCAGGGGTTGCACAACACCAGCAATCCCCCGACCTCAGCCGAGCGGAAAACCTGCGAGATTCCCTCCAAGTTCAGCTGATATTGGCCAGTTTGCACTTCATAGTTGGACACGACCTGGACGACTTCGTGGCCCTGGTCCTGGGGCATCGTCAAAAATGGCATGTAGGCCGGGGTCGGCACCACCACCGGAGCCTGCGGGGGAAGAATACTCATCACGGCTTGCAGCACCGACAATACGTCCGAGGCCACGCCAACCGCATCGGGCTCGATTTGCCAGCCGAATTCATCCGCATAGAACTCGCGCATCGCCTGGCACACCTGCTGGGACAGCCCTACGGGAGGATAACCGGTAACGGTGTCGTCGAGTGCGGACTGCAGGGTATCCCTCACGGCGGGCGCGATTCCGAAGTCCATTTCCGCGACCCACATTCCCAGAGATCCGGGGTGGATGCTCCACTTCAGGGAACGAGAATTTTTCAATTCAGACAAAGATGGTAACGCAATCACCCCTATATTCTAGAGGGAGATGCGCGCCAAAATGAGGTCAAGCGACGCGCTTTCAACAGTCGGGCCAAGCAGCGGGGAAAATAGGACGCAGCCCGGACACATAATGTATCCGAGCCGCGTCCTTTATCCAGATTGAAAGGTCTTAAAGACCTCAACCGAGTTTTAGTTGTGGAGAATTACTTGGCCTTTTCGGCAATCTCCACCAGGCGCCAGTGCTTAGTCTTGGACAGCGGGCGCGTTTCCATGATGACGACCAAGTCGCCGATACCGGCGAGGTTTTGCTCATCATGAACCGTGACCTTCTTGGTTTTACGCATGACCTTGCCGTAAAGCGGGTGCTTCACACGGTCTTCGAGCTGAACCACGATGGTTTTTTCCATACGATCGGACACCACGTAGCCGCGGCGCACCTTACGGTGATTGCGTTCGGTCGTTTCGGTGGTCATAGTTTCGTCTGCCATTGATTACTCCTTAACGCTGGGCTCGGTACGAATGCCGAGTTCCCGCTCACGGTAAATGGTGTAGATACGAGCGACATCGCGGCGAACCGCCTTGATGCGGCCGTGGTCTTCGAGCTGACCGGTAGCTTGGGCGAAACGCAGGTTGAAAAGCTCCTGCTTCGCGTCCTTCAGCTTCATCGCGAGCTGCTCGTTATCCATGGCGTCCAAATCGTTAGGAGCCAGTCCTTTGGAACCTATCATGTTCATTCACCACCCTCTCGGGAAATAAAACGGGTCTTGATGGGCAGCTTGTGCTGGGCGCGAGACAGAGCTTCGCGAGCCAGTTCTTCACTAACCCCGGCGATTTCAAACAGCACACGGCCGGGCTTCACCGGAGCCACCCACCATTCGGGGGAACCTTTACCAGAACCCATACGAGTTTCCGCGGGCTTCTTGGTCAGCGGACGATCCGGGAAGATGTTAATCCAGATCTTGCCACCACGCTTGACGTGACGAGTCACGGCAATACGAGCCGCTTCAATCTGACGGTTAGTCAGGTAAGCGCCCTCCAGGGCTTGGATACCGTAATCGCCGAAAGCGATTTCGGTGCCGCCCTTAGCGTAGCCACGCCGGCCCGGACGGTGCTGGCGACGCCACTTAGTACGACGAGGAATCAGCATTGCTTATGCCTCCGTTTCTGTGGTTGCCCCGGCGGCGACAGTCGCGGCTTCGGGGGTTTCGTTTACGTTTTCGTTGGCCGCGTTGTCAGCAGGACGGTCGGCACGAGGACGGCGGGTCCCCGCGTGACGGTCGTTGCGGCGACCCGTACGGCCGGCCTGTTCAGCCTGCATCCGGTTCCAATCCCGTTCGGTCATGTCACCCTTGTAAATCCAGACCTTCACACCGATGCGTCCAAAAGTGGTCCGCGCTTCGTAAAAGCCGTAGTCGATGTTGGCGCGCAGAGTGTGCAGCGGCACGCGGCCTTCCCGGTAGAACTCGGAGCGGGACATTTCCGCACCGCCCAAACGACCGGAGCACTGCACGCGGATACCTTTGGCACCCGCACGCTGCGCAGACTGCATTCCCTTACGCATCGCGCGACGGAAAGACACACGGGCGCTGAGCTGTTCAGCAATGGACTGAGCGACCAGCTGCGCATCCAAATCGGGGTTCTTAACCTCGCGGATGTTCAACTGCACCTGTTTGCCCGTCAGCTTTTCCAGCTGGGCGCGCAAGCGATCTGCTTCCGCACCGCGTCGTCCGATGACGATACCGGGACGAGCCGTGTACAGGTCCACAGACACGCGATCGCGAGTCCGCTCAATTTCGACCTTAGAAATACCGGCACGTTCTAGCTTGTCCTGCATGAGACGACGAATCTCGACGTCTTCCTTCACGAAGTCGCGGTAACGCTGACCGGACTTCGTAGAGTCAGCAAACCAGCGGGAACGGTGTTCCGCGGTTACGCCCAGACGGAAACCAGTGGGATGTACTTTCTGACCCATTATTTACTCCGCTCCCTTCTCAGTGCTTTTCGCGGCGGGCTTTTTTGCCGCCGTGCTCTTCGTAGCCGTGGACTTGGTCGTGCTCGACTTCGAAGTCGTAGACTTTGCGGCCGTTGTCTTGGTCGCAGTGGACTTCGTCGTTGCCGAGTTGGTGGTCTTGGACTTCGCAGCCGTGGACTTGGTCGTGCTCGCCTTGGTGGCCGAAGCCTTGGTAGTCGTGGACTTAGTCGCGGCCGGCTTCTTGGCAGGAGCCTTCTTGGCCGTGGTCGTGGACTTCGCAGCCGACTCTTCCTTGGCTTCTACCGGCTTAGCTGCCTTTTTCGTGACAGCGGCCGCAGCGGCCTTCTTTGCGGCGGAAGCCGAAATCCGATCAGCTTCCGGACGACGCTGGGACGGCAAGTACGGAGCGGCAAGTTCCTTCTTGTCTTCCGCGTCTCCCACCACAATGGTCAGGTGAGAAGTACGCTTCAAGATACGCGCCCCGCGCCCTTGTGCCCGAGCCCGGAAACGCTTCATCGTGGGTCCGTCATTGACGTAGGCCTCGATGACGTACATCTCATCGGAATCAAAAGACGTACCGGCGTTGCGAGCAGCCTGTTCAGCGTTAGCCAAGGCGGAAACCAGAGTCTTGCGAATCGGCAAGGCCGGCTTTTGCGGAGCAAACTTCAGCACGTCAAGCGCCTTGTTCGCTTCCATTCCGCGCACCTCATTCATGATGCGGCGAGCCTTTTGCGGAGTCACGCGCACATAGCGGGTATGAGCAGTAGCTTTCATGTTCTATCCCTCCCCCGCTTTAGCGGCGACCTTTCTTGTCTTCCTTGTCGTGACCACGGAAAGTACGAGTCGGAGCAAATTCACCCAACTTGTGACCGACCATGGATTCGGTGATAAACACCGGCACGTGCTTGCGACCGTCGTGCACCGCGATGGTGTGACCCAGGAAATCCGGGGTAATCATCGAACGGCGCGACCAGGTCTTAATGACGTTCTTTGTGTTGGCCTCGTTTTGTGCGTCCACCTTCTTTTGCAGGTGAGCATCAACAAAGGGGCCTTTCTTCAAACTGCGTGGCATAAACAAACTCCCCTATCAGCGATTCTTGCCAGTCTTACGGCGACGGACAATGTACTGATTCGACGCCTTCTTCTTGCTACGAGTACGACCCTCGGGCTTGCCCCAGGGGCTCACCGGGTGACGGCCACCGGAAGTGCGGCCTTCGCCACCACCGTGCGGGTGGTCAACCGGGTTCATAACCACACCACGGACCTTCGGACGGCGTCCCAACCAACGGGAGCGACCGGCCTTGCCCAAGTCGATGTTGGCATGATCGGAGTTACCGACTTCACCAATGGTGGCGCGGCAACGAGCATCCACGTTGCGGATTTCGCCAGACGGCATCCGCAGCTGAGCAAAACGCCCCTCTTTGGCGACCAGCTGGACAGAAACGCCAGCGGAGCGGGCAATCTTGGCCCCGCCGCCCGGACGCATCTCTACAGCGTGAATCGTGGTACCTAGCGGAATGTTCTTCAGCGGCAAGTTGTTGCCGGGCTTGATATCCGCAGTGGGACCCTGTTCGATGGAATCGCCCTGCTTCAACTTGGACGGAGCCAAGATGTAGCGCTTTTCGCCATCGGCGTAGTGCAGCAAAGCAATGCGCGCCGAACGGTTCGGATCGTATTCAATGTGAGCCACCTTGGCGGGAATACCATCCTTGTCGTGACGACGGAAATCAATCAGGCGATACTGACGCTTGTGGCCACCACCGCGACGACGAGAGGTAATCCGACCTTTGTTGTTGCGCCCACCGGTCTTGTGCAGCGGACGAACCAGGGACTTCTCCGGGTGATCACGCGTAATTTCCGCGAAATCTGACACGGAAGAACCACGACGGCCCGGAGTTGTTGGCTTGTACTTACGAATTCCCATGAGTTATCCCCCTTAGGCCTGCATCCCAAAGACGTCAATCGAGCCCTCTTTGAGGGTAACGATGGCGCGCTTGGTGTCGTTACGCTTGCCCCAGCCGGTGCGGGTGCGCACGCGCTTGCCCTCACGGTTCTGGGTATTGACGGAAGCAACCTTTACCTTAAAGATTTCTTCGATAGCCGACTTGATTTCGACCTTGTTTGCGTCGGGAGCCACCACGAAGGTGTACTGACCGTGGTCAATCAAGTTGTAGGCTTTTTCGCTGACGACGGGCTTAATAATCACGTCGTGCGGGTTCTTAGTCTTTTCCAGGCTCACTTGTCTTCTCCTTTCCCAAGGAAGGAGTCCAACGCCGTCGCCGAGAACACCACATCGTCGTTAGCCAACACATCGTAGGTGTTCAGCTCGCCGACGAACAGAGCGTGGTGCTCGCTGAGGTTATTCACACTCAACGCCACGACGTCATCAACTTCCGGGGTCAACACAATCAGGGCGCGACGATCGTCGACAACACCCTGCAAAGCTGCTTTCGCGGCCTTGGTGGACGGGGCTTCCTTGACACCGAAGTCGCTCAACACGTGGATACGCCCAGCGCGCGCCCGATCAGACAAAGCCTGGCGCAAAGCGGCAGCTTTCATCTTTTTCGGGGTGTTCTGGGAGTAGTCACGAGGCTGCGGACCGTGTACGGTGCCGCCGCCAGCGAACTGCGGGGCGCGAATAGAGCCCTGACGAGCCCGGCCGGTATCCTTTTGACGCCACGGCTTCTTGCCGCCGCCGGCGACGTCACCACGAGTCTTGGTGGCGTGGGTCCCTTGACGAGCGGCCGCCAACTGGGCGTTTACGACCTGGTGTACCAAGGGGTTGTTAAAGTCGAGGTCGAAAACCTCTCCGGGCAGCTCTACGGTGCCGGTTTTCTTGCCGACGCCATCAAAAATGTCTACGCTGCGGTTTTCAGTCATTGTTAGGCTCCCTTCACTGCAGAGCGGATCATGACGATGCCGCCTTTGGGGCCGGGAATCGCGCCGGTCAAAACGACCAGACCCTTTTCCGCGTCCACAGCCTGAACCTTCAAGTTCATGATGGTGCGACGGTTACCTCCCATACGGCCGGCCATGTTCAAGCCTTTGAACACGCGGCCCGGGGTAGCGCAAGCACCGATAGAGCCGGGCTTGCGGTGGTTGCGGTGTGCACCGTGAGAAGAGGACACGCCCTGGAAACCGTGACGCTTCATCACCCCGGCAAAGCCTTTGCCTTTGGTGTTTCCGGAAACGTCCACCAGGACTCCCGCGTCAAAAACATCCGCGCCCAGTTCCTGGCCGAGCTCGTAGGAGCTGGCGTCGTTGGTGCGAATTTCCGCGAGGTGACGGCGCGGTTCTACCCCGGCCTTGGCGAAGTGACCCGCCATCGGCTTGGTGACCTTGCGCTCGTCCATCTTGCCGAAGCCCAGCTGGACAGCATCGTAGCCGTCGGTTTCATTGGTACGAATCTGGGTGACAACGTTCTTTTCGACCTGGACCACCGTCACGGGAATCAACTTGCCGTCTTCATCCCAGACCTGGGTCATGCCGAGCTTGCGCCCCAGTAATGCCTTTACAGAGGCCATGGTGTCGTTAGTCATCGTGGTCCTCCTTACAGCTTAATCTCAATATTCACGTCTGCCGGCAGTTCAAGACGCATCAGCGAATCAACTGCGGAAGGCGTGGGGTCAATAATGTCAATCAGACGCTTGTGGGTGCGAACTTCAAATTGCTCCCGGCTGTCCTTATATTTGTGCGGCGACCGAATCACAACGTAAACGTTCTTTTCGGTCGGCAGGGGCACAGGTCCGACTACGGTAGCGCCAGCACTGGTTACCGTCTCGACAATTTTCTTTGCCGAGGAGTCAATGACCTCATGGTCATAAGACTTCAGCCGAATGCGGATTTTTTGTCCCGCCATGGGCTAACCTCTCTCTAACTGGTTCTTCACCGGTACACGCTTTCGGGTGTGTCGCATTTATAAACGCAACACGAGCGAAAACTCGCACCGTTGGATTTCCATTCCACCTGACTTTTGCCAGGCAAGTGCGCACTGGGAGGCGTGAACCCGCCTCAAGATGCGCCGAGGATAAAGCCTACGCTAAAACCGCTGTCTGATGCAAATTCTGCGGTCAGTTCAAACCCGCCACAAACAACTGTTCACGAAAAATGTTGCACACTTTCGACTCTTTAAATGCTATTACAAACCCAAGCCGAGACGCCACTACACCGGGAAATACCCAAAACAGCTGAACTAAGCGGCAGGCTCGGGACAAAAATTAGGACAGCATGGTCCGGTCAGATAGCGCCGCGCCTTTGAACTTGGCGAACTGAGCCAGCAGGTCGTCCACAGTCGCGTTTTCCTTGTCTTTCCCGCTCAGTTCCATAATGATTTCGCCCTCATGCATCATGATGAGGCGGTTGCCCAGGTGCAGAGCCTGTTCCATATTGTGAGTCACCATCAGGGTGGTCAGTCCGTGGCGCGCCACTAGCTCCTGGGTCAACCGGGTGATCAACTCGGCACGCGCCGGATCCAAAGCCGCCGTGTGTTCATCGAGAAGCAAAATCTTCGGCTGAGTGAACACGGCCATTACCAGGGACAGCGCTTGACGTTGCCCGCCGGAGAGCAAACCCACACGGGCAGTCAGGCGATTTTCCAAACCTTGCTCCAAAACCTTGAGCTCTTCGCGGAACTGTGCCTTGCGGGCTCGGGTCACCCCGAGTCCCAGCCCGTGCCCATGGGTGCGGGCCCAGGCAATCGCCAAGTTCTCTTCAATAGTCATGTGCGGGCAGGTTCCCGCCATCGGGTCTTGGAACACGCGTCCCACGTAACGCGCCACTTTGTAGTCAGGTTTGCGCGTCACATCGTGGCCGTCAATATGTATCTGTCCCAAGTCGGGGCGGTAGCGTCCCGAGACGATGTTCAGCAAGGTTGATTTGCCCGCTCCGTTGGAACCGATGACGGTCACAAAGTCACCCTCGTCCAACTGCAGGGAGATGTCACGCAGAGCAATTTTTTCGTTAACGGTGTGACGGAAAAACGCCTTGGAAATATGCGAAAGTTCTAGCATGGTTCACAGCCCCTTCCGTCGGGTCCGTTTGGTGATATGTTTATCCGCCGGGCGGGTATCGCCGGAGTCAAGCTCCTCAGCGTCAGCCGTGTCCCAGGGCTGCACCCCGGAGAACTCCGCAATGGGATGGTTCTTTTGCCACGAAAGAAAGCCTTTCCACCGCGGGGCAATGAGGAACACCACCACGATGATGGCGCTTAGCAGTTTCATGTCGTTGGGGTTGAATCCCGGAATCATCAAGGCAGCTTGAATGATGACGCGATACACGACAGAGCCGCCCACCACTGCCAACACTGCCATCCAGATGCGTCCGGTCGGAATGACCGCGGTGCCAATGATAACCGAGGCTAAACCGGCAATAATCAACCCGATACCCATAGAAATATCCGCAAAGCCTTGATATTGGGCGATGAGGGAACCGGACAGCGCCACCAAGCCGTTGGACAGCGCCAAGCCGATTAGTTTGGCCAAGTCGGTGTTCACCCCTTGGGCACGCGCCATTTCTTCGTTATCGCCGGTGGCGCGCAAAGCCAACCCCAGATTAGTGGACAGGAACCACACGACTATCCCGCAGGCTACCAGCAGGACCACCAGCAGAATCGCTACGCTGACCCACGTTCCCACCAGATTGGCCTCCCGCAGCGGCGTAAACAGCGATTCTTCACGCCGAAACGGCAGGTTGGATTTGCCCATAATGCGCAGGTTCACCGAATACAAACCAATCTGGGTCAAGATTCCCGCCAGTAGCGGGTGAATTTTCCCCGCCGTATTCAGCAAGCCGGTAATCAACCCGGCAATTAGTCCCACCGCGAATCCTGCCAAGGTTCCCAGCCACGGGCTGCCCCCGCCGAGGATAACGACCGCGCAAGCTGCCGCTCCGGTGGTAAAACTCGAATCAATCGTCAAATCGGCGAAATCGAGGATTCTGAATGTGAGGTACACCCCCAGAGCCATCAATCCGTAGATGAGACCCAGCTCCACCGCACCAATCATATTTTTTCAAATCCTTACGTGTATTCACAAGGTTCCCCGGTTACGTTTTCGGGTTGGCTCACCCACCCATTAAAACACGAGCCTGACACGCTAGCCAAAATAGGGCCGCGGGCACTCGCGCCTTTCCAGCATCGCAAAAGCCCACCCCGCTTTTAGGCAGGATGGGCTATTGCCAAAACACTTCGATTACTGGTAAACCACCTTGTCGGCTTTATCCATAAGCTCAGCGGGAATCGGGTGTCCCTGCTTCTTGGCGGCCTCCGGGTTTATCACCAGTAACGGAGTTTTTTGGGCTTCTACCGGCATAGCTTCGGGTTTGGCCTCGCCCTTTAAGATCTTTACCGCCATTTCTCCGGTCTGATGACCCAAGGTCTTGTAATCCAGCCCAAGTGTCAAAGCCGCACCGTCATTAACCGAGCTAGACTCACCAGCCACCGTGAGGATGCCCTTTTCCTCCGCGACCTGCAGCACGGAATCCAACGCAGCTACCACGGTGTTATCGGTGGGAATGAAAATGGCATCGACTCCAGTCAGGGTCTGGGCGGCCTGCTGAACTTCGGCGGTGTTAGTGATGGTTTTTTCCACCACTTCCAGACCCTGCTTCTTAGCTTCAGCTTTCGCCAATTTGACTTGTACCTGCGAGTTTACCTCTCCGGAAGAGTAGATAATGCCAACCTTATGAGCATCGGGAATCACCTGTTTGACCAGGTCAATCTGTTTCGCCACCGGATTCATATCCGTAGTGCCGGTCACGTTGTAACCCGGCGCCTCGTTAGATTCCACCAGCTCCGCTGCCACCGGATCCGTCACCGCCGTGAACAGTACCGGGGTATCGACCACGTTTTGGGCAATGGACTGAGCCATGGGGGTGGCGATAGCAAACACCAAATCATAATCGCCCGCAGCGTACTTGGAGGCGATGGAGTTCACGTTGGTCTGGTCCCCTTGGGCATTGGAAGCGTCATAGGTGACATCCAGGCCAGCTTCACTTAAAGCGGCTTTAAATCCAGCTACTGCCTCGTCCAAGGGCGGGAAACTGGCGTACTGAGCAATAGCGACTTTGTATTCGCCGTCATTACTAGCAGCACCTCCCTTGGCGGCGTCTGTAGAGGAGCAACCCGCCAGCGCCAAAGCGGCCATACCGACAACTATTGAGGCAATTATTCTACGCATCAGGAAAATCCTTCGTTTTGGTGAATATTGAAACTCACCATAACGCTATTCACGTTTTGAAAAAAACTCGTCTCACATATCGAACTACAGGGTTAGTGAAAGGAATCCAACCGGAAAGCAAAAGATTACACCGGGCCAACAAATCGGTCTCGTATCCACCGGAAGAAATTTCTGATCCCATCCGCGACCACGGTGTCGGTCACGTTACGCGACAGCCAGGAATATAACCCCATAAACCAGAAAGTCAGGCGCTCCGTCCAGTTTCCGGAACGCCAGTCTTTCGGCACCCAGGAAATGGACTTCAAACGCGCGGCCGAAAATACCTGGGTGTATTGCAAAATTGCTTCCAGACCATGACGAATCCCCTGGCCGCTTTCGCTTTTGCCCTGAATCGGCGCCTTCCACGACATATCCATCGAGAAACACGTGTCGTTGACGCTGACTGTGGCAAACTGTGCATTGTTAATCAGGTTCCGCACGAAATCTATGTCGCGAGTAAAGACGGCGGCAGAATCAATCACTCGTGACCCCGCTAGCAGACGAACCACGTTCGCGATGTCTTTGAACGATAGCAGCGCCACTACCGGTCCGTACACTTCCGTTTCCAGAAGCTCCAAATCAGGAGGCAAATCCGCCACGATGGTCGGCTCAAAAAAAGTCGGACTAATCTCAGGACGCGGATGGGACCCCGTCAGTACCCGGGCGCCGTTCTCAAGAGCCAGTTTCACAACTTTTTCACAATTCTTGACTCGGCCAGGGTACATCATGGAGCCCATAGTGGCGTGCCGATCCACGAATCGCCCGACCCGAATCTGCTCATGTGTATATCGGAGCATCATCTGTTCAAACGGTTCTCGCACTGATTCATGCACAAAAATAATCTCAACAGCTTTCGTGGATTGGCCGGCGTTCAGGAAAGCCGAACGGGCACAGGCTTTCGCCGCATCCCACAATTTCGCGTCATCCATCACCAACGCAATGTTTTTAACCCCTCCAAAGCAAGAAATGGGCACCGAGTGGCGAGCACACTCCATCGAGATTTTTTGACACATCCGGTTCGGTCCGATGGCTGAAACATAGTCGAGGGCCGGAATGAACTGCATCCCGAACTGTGAAGATTCCGATACCACGATGCGCCACACGTCTGCGGGCATCCCGGCGTCCACCAGCACCGCTTTCATCAACAGGGCTCCCAGAGTCGCCTGGGGAGTCACGAAATTGACCACCGCGTTACCGGCCATAATAGGGTTCAAGATATCGCAGACCATAGAAATTGGATTGTCCGCGGAAGTGAACATCCCTACTACCCCCATGGGGCGGTACCAAACCCGATAGGTGGACAGCGGTACCGCGCCCCCACCCCGGCGCGGTTTCCACAGATACCTCAAATGTCGCTTAATGCCCCGTACCTGGGTAATCATGTAAAAATACTCTGAGGAAGCGTCCAGCCAGGATTTCCCGCTCAACAGCTGGTCGAGCCCAATAATCGGCTCGTAATAGCGCACAACTCGTCTCAAGAATCGGTACAGAATGCGTGAACGCGTGTAAGAGCTCTCTTGTGACCACTGTTCACTCACGGCATGAGCCCGAAGCACGGATTGTTCCCCATCAGAGAAGGTGGAGCAATGCAGGGTTCCTAAGGGTTCCCAAGTCTGGACATTGTAAACCGGAGCATCAGCACCGCTCTCGCCACGACCGGCAATAAGCAGGGCTGTCATGAACTTGTCGTCGATACCCTTGGGGTATTCCATGTCTCCTCCTCCCTGATTGTAATCTAATGGTTCGTTTCTCCAGTTTGTCCGAATCCGTTGTCACTCTGACGTAGCGAAACGAAAGTAGTCCTATACCGGGCCGTGAACCCGATTCTTAATGTGATGCCGCAGGTTACGCCACGCATAAGCAATCACGGTATCGGTGAACAGAATCGAGGCAATCACCGCGGCGCGGCTAGAGAAAAAGCTCCACCGTTCCATCCGGTTTCCAGGCTGGAGGTCGTTTGAAATCCAGGGATGACCTTCCTGCCTCGCCACGGATTGAACGCGGGAATACTGCAGAATCGACTCCAACCCGTGACGGATGCCGGAGCCGGTACTCCTGATACCCTGAATCGGAGCTTGCCACGTCGAGTACAGACTCAAGTAGGAGTCGTTTATGATTACCGCTGCGCCGTTGGCCGCCTGGATGAAATCACGCATCATGAACTCGGATTCAGTGAACAGATAGATACAGTAACTGTGCCGAGACGTGCCCAAGAAGCGTGATACTTCCGTGAGGTCCTGGAATGGTTGCAGATAGATGAGGGGGCCGTGAAGCTCACTTGCACAGATTGCGGCGTCCTGCGGCACTCTGGCGAGTATGGTCGGTTCATAGAAGGACGGTCCCAAATCCGGGGCGGTGCTGCCGCCTAGGACTAGCTCAGCTCCTCGTTGGACCGCGTCGTCCACCAGCTCCTGGATGGTTTGCACCCGCTGCGGTGTCAGCATGGAACCCAAGGTGGTTTCAGCAGAATCCAGAGAACCAATGGTGACCTGGTCAGACACAAAGTCTTTCAAGGCGAGTTTAAAGTAATCAAAAATCGATTCCTGCACCCAGATGACTTCGGCACTGTTTACGGTTTGTCCCGCGTGTTGGAAACCAGCGCGGGCCATCGCCCGGACCGCATGATCAAAACGGCAATCTTCACAAATCACGCCAACGTTAAGCACCCGCAGGAAACCCTTGAACGGAACCCGGTATTCCTGGCAAACTCTCGAAATCCGGCGTCCCAGCTTTTCCGAGCCTAAAACCGTGACCATATCCAGACCGGGAATGACGGCGCGCCCCGCTTTTGAAGTTGTGTCCGGAATAATCTTCCACAAACCGTACGGCATTCCCGCATCTACCAACATGGCGTGCATCAGTACAGCGCCCAAGGCCGCCTGGGGGGTCACGAAGTTGACGACCGCATTTCCCGCCGCAATCGCCTGTAGGACATCGTTGATTGAAGAAAGCGGCCAGTCAGGTGACGTGAAAATTCCCACTATGCCCAAGGGACGCTGGTAAACACGCCACCGCGAACCGGGTAGCGCTCCCCTACCAGCTCGGTGTTTGCCCAGCCTACGGCTGGAAAATTTGATGTTTTTCGCGGTGGACAAAACATCGAGAAACTCTTCGTGGGCATCAATTAATGATTTGCCGCTGAGCATTTGCGACAGGGCGACCATTTCGTTTTGGTACTTCCACACTAACTGGGAAAATCGGGCCAAAACTTTGGCGCGCCCATAGGGCCCCATTTCGGTCCAGACCACCTGTGCTGCCTGCACCGTCATCAAAGAGTCCTGGGCGTCTTCGGGGGAAGCCGTAGCGACGCGGGTCAGCAACCGTCCGGATTCCACATCGACCACGTCTTTGCGAGGACCGTGCATCCAGGACAAAAATTCTGCCAAGGTGGCAAAAAATCTGTCATCCAAGACATCGGAATGCACTGCAACCCCTCCCTGTACGTCAATTGTAGGTTACGAACAGCCTTTTGAATTATAGCCAAACTAGGAAGCTATGAAGAGCTTTGCCGGGTTCTGTCGCTTTATAGCAAGGTGGGCAGGAAACCGAAGTTTCCTGCCCACCGCTGTGTAATTGACCGTAGGTAATTACGCGATGATCTTGGTCACCTTGCCGGAACCAACGGTACGGCCGCCTTCGCGGATAGCGAAGCCGAGGCCTTCTTCCATAGCGATAGGCTGAATCAGCTCCACGCTGATTTCAGTGGTGTCGCCAGGCATAACCATTTCGGTGCCTTCGGGCAGGTGGATAACACCGGTAACGTCGGTGGTGCGGAAGAAGAACTGCGGGCGGTAGCCATCGTAGAAGGACTTGTGACGTCCGCCTTCATCCTTCTTCAAGATGTAGACCTTGCCCTCGAACTTGGTGTGCGGGGTCACGGAACCAGGAATGCAGATAACCTGGCCGCGCTCGACATCTTCACGCTTGGTGCCGCGCAGCAGCAGACCACAGTTCTCGCCGGCGTAGGCCTCGTCCATGGACTTGTGGAACATTTCGATACCGGTAACGGTGGTCTTTTGCGTCGGACGAATACCCACGATTTCGACTTCAGCGTTCAACGGCAACTTGCCACGCTCCACACGACCGGTCACCACGGTGCCACGGCCGGTAATGGTAAAGACGTCTTCGATAGGCATCAAGAACGGCTTGTCGAGGTCACGAACAGGCTCAGGAATGTAGGTGTCAACCGCTTCCACGAGCTCTTCAACCTTCTTGGTCCACTCGGGGTCGCCTTCCAAGGCCTTCAGAGCGGAAAGGTGGATAATCGGGCAGTCGCGGTCGAAGCCCTGCTTCTCCAGGTCTTCGCGGATTTCGTCCTCCACGATTTCCAGCATGTCTTCGTCTACATCCGGGGAATCGCACTTGTTCAGAGCGACCAGGATGGAAGGCACGCCGACCTGCTTGGCCAACAGGATGTGCTCCTTGGTCTGAGCCATCGGGCCGTCAGTGGCAGCCACCACGAGGATAGCGCCGTCCATCTGCGCAGCGCCGGTAATCATGTTCTTGATGTAGTCGGCGTGGCCAGGGGCGTCCACGTGAGCGTAGTGACGGTTGGGGGTTTCGTATTCAACGTGAGAAACGTTGATGGTGATGCCGCGCTGACGTTCCTCCGGAGCGTTATCCACCTGATCGAAGGGGGTGAACTTGTTTGCGGGCAAATCCGGATACTTGTCAGCCAACACCTTGGTGATAGCTGCAGTCAAAGTAGTCTTGCCGTGGTCGACGTGA